>NZ_JBQSVL010000073.1:0-14805 GCF_052376215.1 Psychrobacter sp. AOP7-B1-24 | reverse complement strand
CAGCGACCGTAGACATTGATGGTAGTGGTACTCAAGTTACATTGGTTCTAGGCACCGAAACCGCCCTGACTGACAACAATGGTGATCCTATCGGTGACTTGACCTTGAATGCGGATGGTAGCTATACCTTTGATCCAGCAGCCGACTTCAATGGTACTGTACCGACAGTCAACTACACCGTGACTGACCCTGATGGCAACACTGACAGCACTACCTTAGACATCACTGTGAACGATGCTCCAGTAGTTACTTTTGGTAATACTGCTGTATCAGAAGAAGGGTTAGCAGATGGTATTACTGATAGTGATGCGTTAGCAGGATTTACTGATACTACCAATAGAGCTCAGCAGACAGGTACCATCGTTGTAATAGACACTGACTTAGCTAGCGTAAATGACCTATCTGTGACATTGAATGGCCCTACTGGTATTACTTCGCAAGGTGAAGCTGTCACATGGACGCAAGCCGGTGATACGCTCACAGGTACAGCGACGATTGACAATGTAGTAGTAGATGTTGCGACCGTAACTATTGGTGCATTCACTGATACTGGCGGCGGTAACTATACGGCTGACTATACGACAACATTATTAGAGTCCATAGACCATCCGAATACTACTGGCGAAGACAGTCTAGATTTAGACTTCACAGCTACCGTTAGTGATGGTATAGATGACTCAGCCTCATCGGCGTTTGTTATTTCTGTAGAAGACGATACACCGGATGCTAGCAGCTCAAATACCGACATTCTTTTACAGCCAGTTAATACTAACTTGTTATTAATTGTGGATGTGTCAGGTAGTATGGCCACTAATGATAATGGTGTTAATAGGTTGCAGGCAACAAAAGATGCTTTGACAGAAGCCATTGACGCGTATGACGATTTGGGTGACGTCAAAGTTAGACTGGTAACATTTACTACAGATGCAGAAGCTATTGGTACTGAGTGGGTATCAGCTACTGAGGCCAAAGCGCAGATCGCGGCCTTGAGTGCTACTAACCTCACTAACTACGATGCTGCATTGGGCAGCGCGATCGATGCGTTTGATGATCCAGGTAAGCTTGAATCTGTGTCGACCATTGATAGTCAAGGTAATGCAGTATCAAATGACCCTATAAATAAATCTATATTTATTACCGATGGCGTACCGAATAGAGGTCTTGGTGATGAGACTGAGCTTACTGGAAGCGTAGGTTCAAGCACTACTGATAATGGCATTCAAGCAGCAGAAGAGACTATTTGGACAGACTTTCTAAAAGCTAATAGCATTGACTCATCAGCGCTATCGATTATTAACTTTTCCTCTGGCAGTACTGCTGAAACATCTTTAAATGCAATCGCTTATAATGGTCGAGATGATGTCGATGCTGATGGTGTTATCGTCAGTGGTGCGACCCTACAGCAGACGATCTTAGACGGTATTGCAAGGAGCGCAACGGGCAACTTAGTGAGCGCAGGTGGCTCGACTAACACAGGCTTTGGTGCTGATGGTGGTTATCTAAGTGAAGTGGATATCGACAATTTTAACTATGGTTTCAATGAATCAACAGGTGAGCTTACAAGTAATGCTGCTGCATCTACCTATAGTTATGATCAAGCGACTACTACAGTCACTATTACAACTGCGGCAGGTGGCTCACTTATCGTCAACTTCAGCACAGGTAACTACCAGTATGATGTACCGAATACTGCCACTAGTACCTACACTGAAGATGTAACTTTTTCAGTTTTGGACAACGATGGAGATGGTGTCACCAATAGTATAGAGCTCAATATCCTTTTCCCAACAACTACAGGGACTTCTGGTAATGACTTCTTACTAGGTGATAATGACGACAATGTACTAGACGGACTCGATGGTAATGACGTCATTAGTGGTGGTACTGGAGCAGATAGTCTCTCAGGAGGTGCTGGTGATGATATGCTCATATTCCAAGCAGATAATATCTTGATGGATGGCGGCGCTGGTACAGATACCTTAATTATCAATAATAATGGTATCGATATTGATTTTAGTACTTACGATAGCACGACATTCGAAAGTATTGAGGTCATAGATATGACGGATAATGGTACACAAACACTCAACTTAGAATTAGATGATGTTATTAGTCTAACAGATGCTAACAACGAGCTATTTGTTAACGGTGATAGTGTAGATACGGTCAATGTATCTGATATGACTAAGTCAGCGACTTCTGATCAAGCTGGTTATGACTTGTATCAAGATAGTGGTAGTACGGCGAAGTTGTATATCCAAACGGATATAGATGATAATATTATCTAATATCATTAGATAGATACTAAAAAAGCGCCTCCAAAGTGGGGCGCTTTTTTAATGTGTGTAATAACATCAGTCATAATTGTTTGATAAGGTAATCGTTGTGCTATGGCAAAAATTATCTATTTTTATAGATATTAATGACGAACACGCTCTGTCATCACACCCATACTATAAAATACAAATGTAATTACGGTTAGCGCTACAATAAACGGTGTGCATAGCCAAATGATGACGTTGATAAATAAGGACGACAATAGTCCGTTGAACAATGTAATGTTTGGTACAAGAGACTCCGCTGCTACGTCGATGGCTCGCTTAGCAATAGGAAATAGTAAAGTGCTTAGTGCTAACATATAAATATATTTACTAAAGCTAGGATCGCTCATGATGACCATGAAGTAAAACACTAAGAAATAAGTAATACCTAACATCCAGCATTTGAGAGTATAGCTTAAACGAATCATGTTAGTTTCTCCCAAGGAATTTTGATAATCACGCGTAGAGAAAACCTGCTCTAATAGGTTCGCAATAATGAATATTATATATATTGTAATGTGAATATACAAGAGAACTGTTCTTTTAATATTTTTCTACAACCAATGCACTCATATAAACAGTTAAAAAATTGACTATTGTTTATTATTATAAGAGAATTGGAGGTTTTTAACGGTTGGGTTAAATATGAACTATAGTATGGTCATAGCCCAAAAAAGTGAATGTTGTAAACATACAAATAACAATAAATGAATAGCAACTGTCCTATGGATGATTACATAATCAGACCGCAAGAGATTTATTTACTGGAGCGTTATAGTTCACCTGCTTACTTTGACGGGATGCGTGATGCTTTTGCTTATTATGATTATAAATCTGCTTCTAAAAACTTAGAATAAAGCCTATATTTTGGATCTGCTGCAAAAGGGCTCGTATCTGCAGGGTTATTAGTTTGGGCAGCAATAGATGGAATAATGCCAAAATCCCCCGAAACGTTGTTGCAAGCCTAGCTAAGGTGTCGACATTATCGTCAGCTTGAGCCTAGTTTGGTACAATTTTAGCAATCAGTAGCCCCAACAACTTTTGGCGGTAAATAAATCGTAAATGTATTCAATGGCTCGATGAGCACGCTGTAGGGTTTCTGTTGTTCTGCAAGAGTGACAATACCTAAGTCTGATAATAGCTTGAAATTGGCAGAAATTAGAGAGGCTGGCTGTACCTCAAGTCTTTTGTGCCAAACACGGTAAGTGCCAAGCTTGCCATCACGTCGATGATAAAATCCTGCTAAAGGATGAGTTAAATAAATGAGCGCTGATTCAGTATCAGGGAAGCCTGAGAATGAAAAGCTATCCTTTGCAGTTTGCGAAAGAGATACCGTCGCCGCTGCCCATTCTGATTCGGCATTTACCGAATATTTTGCATACCTGCCAGCTGCATCATCAAAATGGCAATCAAAAGTCATCTTAGCGCTATGCCAAGGCAGACTCCATAAGTATCTTGGTACTGCTAGTGTCCAAGAATCTAAGGTCGTGCCCAAAAACCACACACAGCGCTCACCTGTTTCTATATCTATGAGGTATATACGATAATTGGTTTGTCCCATGGTGAATGTCGGAAAAGGATAGACTGCAGAAGTAAAGTCAACATCGATAAAGGGCACAACCGAAATCAAGCCTTTTTCTTCACCGTTTATCATTACCGTATCGAGCTTGAACCTATCAGGAAATATACCTTTAAATCTATCTACTGGCACCGCATAAGTGATAATAGAAAAATGTTTTAGACCGCAAACAACGTCGATACCTGTTGGCTTAGGCCTGTCGTGTAGATAGTCTTTAAAGCGTCGTAATTCTTGCACGGTATTTCCTTACATGATGATGGCTGTAGCGGTATATATAATTAGCGAGGGGGCAGCATTGATACAAAGTAACTGATGTAATACAAGGCAATTGTACAGCAAGGGAAGTCAAAACGGCGTGCACACCTTAAATTAGTATAGTCAGCGAACTACTAAACCGCTACGGTGTTACCCTCCCTAGAGGTGCTATATGTACAATCTGCGGTCGGATGCCTTGTAGCTGTTTTAGATTTCTTTGACTATATCATCTCGATCAGTGTTAATTTGAGTAGGTGCTTTCTTATTCAAAATAAACACCAACACCGCACTCAATATGACCGTGCTTGCCACTACAAACTGTATGGTTAATTGCTCAGATAAAAATACCACGCCCAGTATGGCCGCAAGCACTGGCACGCAAAGTTGTACCACAGCGGCTTGGGTGTTTTTTAACAGTGGCATCGCCATATACCAAATACTATAACCCATGCCGGATGCGATCGCCCCTGATGCACAGGCTAGCAGTATGCCTGTAATAGTGATATCGCCTACATTGATGTTTTCTAAGCCTATATTGTCGAGACAGAGCATAGCGATTAACAATAGCACCGGAACGGCCACCAGACTTCTAATAAAGTTAAACGCTGTGGCGCGTAGTGGTGATACACAAGACTTGCCACGGATGCTATAAACACCCCAAGCCACACCACTGATTGCCATCAGTGTCGCTGCCGATAGTGAAGGCACTGCCGCTGAGGGTAGCATCAAATACACAAACCCGATTACTGCAACGATGAAGGCCGCCCATTGTAAGGCGCTTAGTTGCTCTTTTTTATAAATGCCCCAGCCAATCATGGTGAGCTGAACTGCTGAAAACAAAATAAGTGCGCCAGTGCCCGTATCTAGTTCCACATAGGCAATTGAAAAACACAGCGCATAAATCACCAAGCTGATACTACTAAGCCAACTGCCTTTATCTTTTAAAATGGCTGTGTAAGAGGTGCTATTTAGCTTGAGCGCCCGACGTCGTAAGCGGTAAGTGTAAACCGTCATAATGATAGCCAGACAAACAGCCGCACTCACTAAACGAATGATGGTAAAGCTCCAAGCGTCTATATAGCCTTCTGCCAGCGCCATTCTTCCAAAGAGAGAGTTGGCGGCAAAGGCGATCAAAGCGATAACAGTATAAAGCGTGGCTTTCACAATAATTCCTACCATGAGCAAGTGGGTTTTGACATAAATCAGAACAGGATTTTGGCTATAGTTTTTTGGCTATAGTTTTTTTTGACTACGCTACTATAACCGCGCCTGATTGCTTAGCAAAAGTGATGACTACCAATCTAAAACTGAATGAAAAATAGTGTCACAGAAAGTGATATTCTGTCGTATTTATAGCGAAAAATCTCTTTTAAATTGGACTAACGATAGTTGCATGGGCGATAAGGGTTATGAATCAAGCAAATAAAAAAGACACGTCGGAAACGATAGCATGGATTGGATAAGTGTTTTGCTATTTTGTTTTGATGGTTGATGAAATATCACCATATCGATAGCGACTGTCAGAACTGGAAAGGAGGATTTTTGTTTTTGCGGAGTATTGGACAGAATAGGCGTTGCCGCATAGTGATATGGCTGTCTGATAAGAAGGTTGGACTGTTCTAAATCTGCCTAACCAGTGGATATGCAGACTTATAGTCAGTCCTAAATAAAAGAGGCACAACCACAAATACGGGTTACATCTTTTTTGCTTGCTGTGCCTACGCAGACAGAGGCGGCGCAAAATGTAACCCGTATCGCTGTATTTGTTTTATAGCGGATCGACTATAGTATGCAGACTTAGAGCAGCCCAGATTTTTATGGTTTAAAAGTTAATGATCTCTATGTTTTTTTGGTAGTGTTAGGCAACTTTATACCAATCTATTTTACGTGTCATGATCATCACGCAGGCGAGTAATACAAAGCAGAATACGGCACCCAGTAATAGATTCATGTCTTCTGTGGTGAGAATGCCAAAAAATGACGCATACAATCCTGCCAGTGTGGTAGTAAAGATGACCGCGCGTTTGACACCGCCAAGCACATAATAAGTATACCAACCAATGAGCCCGACACAGGCGCTAGCGGCAATGGCGTACGCTTTCCAAAACACTATCTGCTCAGCAAGCGGTAGCAATAACACGTAAAAAACGAATAATGCACAACCGACCAATAGGTATTGAATAGGGTGAATACGGCTAGATTTAATGACTTCAAATAAGAAGAAAGTGCCAAAGGAAACGAGGATTAGTAATAGAGCATACTTCATGGTTCGTTGGGTCTGGAGATACACATCATTGGGCTCGGCAAAACTAACCCCGAAGCTGCTTAGGCGCATACTATCGGATGTTGTGCCGCCTTCTACTGCACTCAAATTATTACGAGACATCGACTGACTGCTGGTATCAAGGCTTGCTTGACTCGTAACAGCACACTCACTATTGGCGCTGCCGATACAATGTGATAAATATTGATTGTTGGTGACCGTTAAATACTGATTCTGCCAATTGGCTTCAAAACCTTTTGTGGTGAACTTTTTAGCATTTGGAAGGGCTTTACCAATGAAGTTTGGTGCATGCCAGTTACTACGCATGGTTAAGCTAAAGTTCTGCCCAGTGGGTACTGTATTCAAGTTGCTAATACCTGCTAAAGGTAAGTCTACTGTGATACTAATCGCTTGAGTACTTTCGGTATCGGATGGTTGATTGGTCAAGTCTGTACCAGGTAATGTTTCGTTATCCTGCGGGCTAGCAATAGGCTTCGCTGGACGATTCAATATATCTTGAGGTATTGCCACCTCTACATAGGTTAACTCTTTTAGCATAGGTGTTTGCGGATACGTTGCTTGTATTAATTTTTTATCAATAGTCACTGTGGGTAGGGTCGCTACACCGCGCAGATCTGATACAGGGATAATCAACTTGGCTTCATTCCAGTGAATGATGGTTTTTTCAGGTTTTATTTTATTGATAAATGGGTTTGTAGCGCTATCGACTGAAACGGATGCTTGGTTAACGGTATTATTAGGCTCGTTTAAGCTAATTAAAGTTGAATCAAAAGTATAGTTTTGGTCAAATTTCAGCGCACCGTTATAACTGGTCGCATGATAAACACCGCGCTTATAGGTGTCCGTGTTTACCTCAAGATCTTGAGCTGCTTGGGTTTGATTGGCAAAAACAGTTTCAATTTTTGAGTAGGAGGCAGCGCAATTACTAATTGCTTCAGACCCTTTAATCTCACATTCAGGTGTGACCGTGGTAGGAATGGCAATAAATGGTGTAATGACTTCTTGCGGGTTGACATGCTGTTGAGCGATTTCTCTGATAACCGACTCTGAATAACTTTGCCTCTCGTAGATGACTGAGCCGATCATATTGAGACCAACGGCAAACAGAACACACAGCCCCGCGATGATGGATAATTTAATTAATAGTGTTTTTTGCATGGGAGCTCCTCATATGACTCTTTAGTCCAAGACTGTTAATGCAACAGTCAGTAGGTTCAAAGAAAAGGATAGAGGAGGCATGAAGAAAACACGTGTAATGAAGATGGATAGTGTGTGGAAAAATAAGCGCTAGTGTTTTTTGGTATCGCCAACGACTTTATCCATAATGGCAAATAGTAAGCCTGACAGGACGAATGTCATGTGAATAATCACCTTCCACATGAGCTTGTCTGCATCGCCTTCGCTCATGCCACTTGTGATGTCCATAAATGACTTTAAAAGATCAATCGCAGAAATGGCGACGATGGCACCGATGACTTTTAATTTAAGCCCAGAAAAATCTACTTTGCCCATCCAGTTAGGTCGATCATCATGGTCATTGGTATCGATCTTGGAAACGAAAATCTCATAACCACTAAATATAATGATAAGTAGTAAGCTGGCAACCAGAGAAATATCGACTAAGACAAGTATGTCTACAATCACACTCGCTTCAGAAGTGACTAGAATATCTGCAAACATACCCCAAAGCTTTTGGATAAATTTGATAAATAATAAAACAATGCCTAAGACCAATCCTAAGTAAAAAGGCGCGAGTATCCAGCGGCTGTTAAATATAGTTTTTTCTAAGTAATATTCGATATTTTTTAGCATGGATGTCTCGCAAGGTTCTTAAAAATAAGGCTATAAGTCATATATGTGTGACGTCAGATAGAATGCATTTGAGAAAGTTGTTTAGCCACTTGCTGTACTCGTTGCTCTCTATCACCACCGATACGATGAAACTGCTTTTGATGATGGGTTAGCTGGCTTGCAAAATAGTCGCTTATTTCATCACGCTGATGTGGGCTATCTCGTAAATCATCAGCGACCCACGGGATATCCACTTCAGTTAATAGGATTAAATCATAATGATGCGTCAATGCGGCCTGAGTCAGTGCTGCAGGGCAGTCATCATAATACCAGTTAGAATAGGCCATTAATTCAAACAGACTGGTATCACAAAACAGGTAATGGTTGCCTTGCGATGTTTCAGCTGCTTGTGTGGCGAGTTTGTTTTCTAATGCTATCTGGCCTTGCGCAATAGGCAGTAAATCATCCCATGTACAAGTCAGTTGCTCATTATCCCATTTGGCTTGTAGGTAGGTGCGCATGTATTCTGGTACCCAAGGACTCTCAAAATGTGCTGCCAAATCGCGACACAAGGTTGTTTTCCCCGTGCTTTCTGCACCTAATATCGCAATTTTAGTGACGGATTTAGGCGTACGCTGTCTGAGACTGTCTGCGATGTTGTGTACGATAGCGTCTTTGCCATTCATAATAAGCCCAGATTGCGATGAAAGTGAAAACCACATATTGTAGTGCGGTAAAAGTAAAACCTTTGTAGAAATATAAAGGCACAGAAATAGCATCGGCGACGATCCATAATATCCAGTGCTCAATCTTACGCCTTGCCATAAGCCACATCGCCATTAAGAAAAGCGCCGTGGTGAGCATGTCAGTATAGTCGACCCAAGTGAATAAATGCAGACCAAGCACGGCACCGTCAAAGCTAAAACCATTGTTAATTACTGGACGGAAATAATAAATGCTAGCGACGAAAGCAACAGTAGCAGTGGCCAGTGCGGTTAGTATTGGTACATCTTTTATATGTAAGTGTTCAACTTGGATGCTACTTTGAGCATCATTGTTTTTTAACAATGCATTCTGCTGCTGGCTAGTTTGGGCGGAATAATCTGGTAGTTCATGACTGTCTTTGTTTTTTGACCAGTTAATCCACCCATAGATACTCATGATGCTGTAATAGGCATTGATGAACATATCGCCAAACAGCTGCCACTTCCATAGCAAGTACACAAATATCGCTGTACTCACTAGCCCAACAGGAAATGCCAAAACCTTGGTTTTGCTGGCGAGAATGACACTTGCTACACCGAAGATAACAGCAATCAATTCGAGAACAATGAATAAAGTAGTGTAGTCAGCATACTGTCCAAATAGCCAGTTGAGAAGTTCTGCCATTAGCATTTTCCAAATATGAGCTTGTATAGTCAGTCCTAAACAAAAGAAGCACAACCACTCGATACGGGTTACATTTTGCTTGCTTGCTTGCTTGCTTGCTTGCTTGCTTGCGCAGACAGAGGCTACGCAAAATGCATCCAGTATCGCTGTGTTTATTTTACAGTGGATCGACTATATACGTATTTTTAGTGAGGCTTGAAAGAAAAAATAGCGTCAATTATAGCGTAGCTGCTGTAAAATCAGGTAATCTTTGCTCGTTTTTCGCAACAAACAGGTTATTTGTAACAAAGTATTAGAAAAATTATAATATTCAGGCATAATAAAGCCACTGATTTTAAGTTTACAGTCATTCACCGAAAGTAAATGACTATTATTTTTTAACCTTTATGCTTATTTTAAGCACTATAGTAGTAGACAAGGAAGCTTATCATGACGACTTGTATCACAGGCACAGGCCTATACATTCCACCTTATAGCATCAGCAACGAAGAGTTAGTTGAGTCATTTAACCAGTATGTTGAAAATTATAATACAGAGCATGCTGACGAGATCGCTGCAGAGACGGTTACGGCGCTTGAGCCTTCGTCAGCAGCATTTATCGAAAAAGTATCAGGCATCAAATCACGTTATGTGATGGAAAAAGACGGTATCTTAAACCCTGAAATCATGGCGCCAGTCATTGCCTATCGCAATTTGGGTGAAGAGCTGTCTGTTATGGCAGAAATGGGCGCCGCTGCGTTAAGAGATGCATTAGCTGACGCTGGACTAAAAGCCAATGACTTGGATGGTATTATCCTTGCTTGTTCAAACTTTCAGCGTACTTATCCAGCAGTCGCCATCGAGATTCAAAATGAGATTGGTATGGTTGGTGGGTTTGCTTATGATATGAATGTTGCCTGTAGTGCAGCGACATTTGGTCTATCACAAGCACATGGTTCTATCGTTTCAGGTCTGGCCAAGCGTATCGCGGTTGTTAACGTTGAGATTACCTCAGCGCATCTTAACTGGCGTAACCGTGACAGCCACTTTATCTTTGGTGATGTAGCAACGGCGTCTATCGTTGAAGATCTAGACACGCCAAAAGGTTATGAGATTCTTAACTCTAAGCTTTTCACCCAGTTTTCGACCAACATCAAAAACGAATATGGATTTATGGATCGTTCAGAGTATTTGGCGGCACAGACCGAGATGTATCCAGACATCAAAGCGCCAGTAACTGATAAGTTGTTTTTGCAAAATGGTCGTAAAGTGTTCCGTGAAGTCTGTCCGAAAGTGTCGGAGATTATCACTGAGCATTTGACTGAGAATGAATTACAAGCCAGCGATGTGAAGATGATGTGGCTACACCAAGCCAATGCTAATATGCTTGATTTAATCTTACGTACAGTCGTCGGCAAAGAAGCAGATAAAGCCATTGTGCCGAGCGTCATTGCTGAGTTTGCCAATACCAGTTCAGCCAGTCCAATGATTGTGTTCCATCGTTATAAAGACAAACTAGCATCTGGCGATTTGGGCGTTATTTGTTCATTCGGTGCTGGTTATTCTATTGGATCAGTATTGGTTCGTAAGGTTTAATATTTAACGATAGGTATCAGCTTTGTTTATATGGCTGCTTATGGTATGTCTATTCGGATGTATGATATCTATTTGATACTGTGTTAAATATAAGCAAAGTTATGAGGATTATTAAGTATTTGCAAGCCATAAGGGCTGACTGCAAGTATTTAATAATCCTTTTTTTGCTTTTGATTTTAGTCATTATGGAGTTTTATATTAAATTAGCGCAAACGCATTTCGGAAAATGACCTAAAATTTGCTATAATAATTCTCTTATTTCCTTCACTTTAAAAAGTCCTTTTATGAAAGAATCCTTACGCCTGCGTTTAGACCAGATGGTAGACCGTTATGAAGAGGTCACTGCCTTACTATCAGACCCTAGTGTCATCAGCGATAATAATAAATTTCGTGAATTGTCTGTCGAGCACAGTGACTTGATGGAAATCACTACTTTATGGCAGAACTATGTAGGGGCGGAAACGGATCAGGCTGATGCAGAAGCCATGTTGGCCGATGCATCAGACCCTGATATGAAAGATATGATGCAAGAAGAGATCGATAACGCACGTGATACTATCGTAGAGATGGAAGAAGCGCTCAATGTCATGATGTTACCAAAAGACCCTAATGATAAAGTACCGGCATTTTTGGAGATTCGAGCAGGAACAGGCGGTGATGAAGCAGCGATTTTCTCTGGTGATTTGTTCCGTATGTATCAAAAGTATGCTCAAACTCAAGGCTGGACGGTGGAAGTGCTATCAGCCAATGAGGGTGAGCATGGCGGTTATAAAGAAATCATCACGCGTGTATCCGGCAATAGTGTATATGGTCGCCTAAAGTTTGAATCAGGCGCTCACCGCGTACAGCGTGTCCCTGAAACCGAGAGCCAAGGCCGTGTTCACACGTCAGCTTGTACGGTTGCGGTCATGCCAGAAGTTGAGATTGATGATACCGTTGATATCAATCCTGCTGACATAAAAATGGATACTTTCCGCTCAAGTGGTGCAGGTGGTCAGCACGTTAACACCACTGACTCAGCCGTACGTTTAACCCACATTCCAACGGGCACCGTGGTAGAGTGTCAGCAAGAGCGTAGCCAGCACAAAAACCGTGCGCATGCGATGAAAATGCTGGTCTCAAAAATCCAACAAGCCAAAGTGCAAGCACAGGTCGACGTGGCAGATTCTATACGTCGTGACCTAGTCGGTAGTGGTGACCGTAGTGAGCGTATCCGTACTTATAATTTCCCGCAAGGGCGTATGACCGATCACCGTATCAATCTGACTCTATATAAGCTCGACTCTATTATGGAAGGCGATTTGGATGAAACGCTTGATGCCTTATTACGTGAGCATCAAGCGGATCTAATGGCCAGTATTGGCGGTGGAGATTAAGACAGTCATAAGGGATAGATTCATAAGCACTACTGAGATAAGCATTAACGGAATAGCCAGTTATTTGTAATACCAAAAATAAGGTAATGATTATGATAAATGACTGGTCGTGTTTAAGGCTATTTCCTAATAGCATTGTATGGGCTATGTTCATGGCACTTTGGTTATCTGCTTGTAGTGTCATACCATCTACACCCATATTGCCATCGGTGCAGTCCGATAGTACAGCGGAAAATGTGACAGCTGATCCACTTGTTTATCAAGCGTGTGCTTATCCGCCCAGTGAGATGGTTAGCTCGTGTCGCTCAAAAGGTGGATTGTTTGTTCAGCAAGGCAGACTTGGCTGTTATCAGTGTGTGTTATCTTATAGTGATGCTGGCAAAGTTTGCAAAGATAGTGCTGATTGCCAAGGACAATGTAGGAGTGCTAATGGGTTTGTTGACCCAAATGCTAAGAATCAAACTGGACAATGCGCCAGTGATAGCAGTGTTTTTGGATGTTATCAAGTTATTCAGAAAGGTGTGGCACAGCCTGCTATTTGTGTCGATTGATTATCATGTTTGTTAGGACGTTTTTTATTTGAACGTCTTATTTTAAATTTATAGTTTTTATTTCTTCTTTTAATCACCTAATAATTTTGAGAGTGTTATGTCAAAGCCCAATAATCAAAATCAGAATCAAGAGCAAGCGCCAGAAGATGCTAACGAGCTGATTGCACAACTGCAAGCTAAACTAGATGATATCAGTGCTTCGGGCAAGCAGCCGTATCCAAATACGTTTAAACGCACTGATTATGCGCAAGACCTACAAACAGCTTTTGATGGTGTATCAAAGCAAGAAATTGAAGAAAAAGTAGCGAATGGTGATAAGACTCAGGTCAATATTGCAGGTCGAGTTATGCTCAACCGTGGCTCATTTATCGTTATCCAAGACATGACAGGTCGTATTCAGTTGTATGTCGCACGTAAAGAGCTTGATGATCAGACACGTGCAAGTATCAAGTCACTAGATTTGGGTGATATTGTTGGCGTGTCAGGTTATATCGGTCGCTCAGGCAAAGGTGATTTGTACGTTCATATCGAAGAATTTAACTTATTGACCAAATCACTACGTCCGATGCCAAACAAGTTCCATGGCTTGGCTGATGTAGAAGCTCGCTATCGTAACCGTCATCTTGATTTGATGACCAATGAGACGACTCGCGATACGTTTATGATTCGTAGCCAAGTCGTCAGCGGTATTCGTAAATTTATGTTAAACGAGCGTTTTATGGAAGTTGAAACGCCGATGATGCATCCTATCCCAGGTGGTGCTGTGGCGCGTCCGTTTGTGACCCATCACAACGCTTTAGACATGCCACTTTATTTACGTATCGCGCCTGAGCTTTATTTAAAGCGCTTAGTCGTTGGTGGTTTTGAGAGAGTGTTTGAGATCAACCGCAGTTTCCGTAATGAAGGCGTATCTACTCGTCACAACCCTGAATTTACTATGATTGAGTTTTACCAAGCCTATGCAGATTATCATGATTTGATGAACTTGACTGAGCGCTTATTTAACGAATTGGCAATGGATATTTTGGGAACAACTGAAATTACTTATCAAGAAGAAGCCATTAGTCTAAAAGCGCCATTTGCGCGTCTGTCTATGACGGATGCGATTGCAAAATATGCAGACAATTTTGATATGGCACGCATCAATGACCGTGAGTATCTGGCAAATTATGCGTCAACAACGCTAAAGCAACAAGTCAAAGACGGTTTTGGCGTAGGTAAATTACAAACGATTATCTTTGAAGAAACCGCTGAGCATCAATTGCGTCAACCAACGTTTATTACTGAGTATCCAGCTGAAACTTCACCATTAGCACGCCGTAGTGATGACAATCCTGAGATTACCGATCGTTTTGAGCTGTTTGTTGGTGGCCGCGAATTGGCCAATGGCTTTAGCGAGCTTAATGATCCTGCTGATCAAGCAGAGCGTTTTCATGGTCAAGTCGCTGAGAAAGATGCGGGTGATGATGAAGCAATGCATTTCGATGAAGAATATATCGAAGCCTTGTCTTATGGCTTACCACCCACAGCTGGTGAGGGCATCGGTATTGACCGTTTGGTGATGCTACTGACTGATTCTGCTAGTATTCGTGATGTGATTTTGTTTCCACATATGCGCCGCAAACACGAAAGTTAAAATGGATTTGCTTGCTATAAGGACACGCCCTAATCTACACTAATATTC
>NZ_JBQSVL010000072.1:0-15077 GCF_052376215.1 Psychrobacter sp. AOP7-B1-24 | reverse complement strand
AAAACTTCTTGTTTACTATTGTGTAAGCCATCGAAAATTAAGTAGCTAGCAAACAATAAAGGATAGCAATATGGCCAGTCAGACGTTATATGACAAACTTTGGAACGCTCACGAAGTCACCAAACGTGATGATGGTTCGAGCCTGATTTATATCGATCGTCACTTACTGCATGAAGTGACCAGTCCGCAAGCATTTGAAGGCTTGCAACTGGCTAATAGAGCGCCATGGCGTTTATCTGCCAATATCGCTAGCCCTGATCATAATGTACCAACGGTGTCTAAAGAACGTCTAGAAGGCGTGTCTGGTATCAAAGACAAAGTCTCGCGTTTGCAAGTAGTTACCTTAGATGATAACTGTGACAAATTTGATATTGCTGAATTTACTATTAACGATGCGCGTCAAGGTATCTTGCATGTTGTCGGTCCTGAGCAAGGTTTAGTATTGCCAGGTATGACCGTTGTTTGCGGTGACTCGCATACGGCCACTCATGGCGCACTTGGTTGCTTGGCACATGGTATCGGTACGTCTGAAGTTGAGCATGTATTGGCAACTCAGTGTTTGATTCAAAAGAAATCAAAAAATATGCAGATTCGTGTCACTGGTGAGCTTGGTGCGGGCGTGACCTCAAAAGACGTGGTACTGGCTATCATTGCAAAAATCGGTACGGCTGGTGGCACAGGCTATGCAATTGAGTTTGCAGGGCAAGTATTTGAACAAATGAGCATGGAAGGACGTATGACCGTCTGTAACATGGCGATTGAAGCGGGCGCACGCGTGGGTATGGTTGCTGTCGATGATATCACTATCGATTATGTCAAAGGTCGTCCGTATGCACCAACTGATGCACAATGGCAACAAGCCGAACAGTACTGGCGTACTTTGTATTCAGATGCTGATGCGGTATTTGATAGCGTGGTTGAGATTGACGGTAGCGAAATCGCCCCACAAGTATCTTGGGGTACGTCACCTGAAATGGTTGTTGATATTACGCAATCAGTGCCAACCCCTGATCAAGCATCGGATGAAGCACAAGAAGAAGGTTGGTTACGCGCTTATACCTATATGGGCCTAGAGGCGGGTCAAAAAATCACTGATATCCAACTAGATCGTATATTTATTGGTTCGTGCACCAACTCACGTATTGAAGATTTGCGTGATGCAGCCGCCGTAATCAAAGGCCGTAAAGTGGCTGATAATATTAAAGAAGCGATTGTAGTAGCTGGTTCTGGACAAGTGAAATTACAAGCAGAAGCGGAAGGGCTTGATACCTTGTTTACTGAAGCTGGGTTTGAATGGCGCGAGCCGGGTTGCTCGATGTGTCTTGCCATGAATGCTGATAAACTTGAGCCACAAGAGCATTGTGCTTCTACGTCTAACCGTAACTTTGAAGGTCGTCAGGGTAATGGTGGTCGTACGCATTTGGTTAGTCCAGCGATGGCAGCGGCAGCCGCATTGGCAGGTCACTTTGTAGATGTGCGGACATTTTAAAACGACTATGCATCAACAAAAATATCATTTATAGGAAATTTTATGCAAGCATATAACACCCAAACTGGTATCGTTTGCCCATTAGATCGTGCAAACGTTGATACTGATCAAATTATCGCAAAACAGTTTTTAAAATCTATTAAGCGTACAGGTTTTGGCGTCAACTTATTCGATGACTGGCGTTATCTTGATGAAGGTTATCCGGGTCAAGACAATAGCACACGAGTGATTAACCCAGACTTTGTATTGAATAAACCGCGTTATCAAGGTGCTACTATATTACTAGCACGTCGTAACTTTGGTTGCGGCTCTAGCCGAGAGCATGCGCCTTGGGCATTGTCTGAATATGGTTTTCGTACTGTGATTGCACCAAGTTTTGCTGATATCTTTTATAACAATTGCTTCAAAAATGGTATGTTGCCAATTGTATTGGCTGAAGATATCGTTGATACATTGATGAAAGCTACCGTAGCTAACGAAGGCTATGAATTGACTGCAGATCTTGAGCGTCAAGTTGTTATTACGCCAACGGGTGAAGAGTATGCATTTGAAGTGGATGATTTTCGTAAGCATTGCTTACTAAATGGTCTAGATGACATTGGTCTTACTTTGCAGCAAAGCGATGTTATCAAAAACTATGAGCAAAAAATGATGAAAAAAACACCTTGGATATTCAACGAAGTACGCGCCTAAACGAAAAGTTTATAGGTTATTTCTCATAAAGTTAATGAACAGTAGTAATGTAGCGTTGAGTTATGGTGGCGAACTGGCTAAAATGAAGTAGGGTTTTTCAAAGTGTTTTATTGTTTCTCTTATGAATAGTAGCCGTCATTATGAATAAAAAACGTTATGTTTTATGGACAAGTAGCATTGTTGCTGCAAGCTTATGGTTGTCAGGCTGTCAGCTCTTGACTGGCTATCAGAAAATAGATGAGGCAGAAAGCGCTACAGCGTGGGCAGGCAAAATCCAACCTATATCTGGTGAAGTAAATATAGCCTGTATAGGTACTTACCATTGTGAGATTGCACGTATCGATAAGGTGCCAGTGATCGCAGCTGATACCCATGAGCCTATTAATCCTGCTATGCTCGTGGCAATGACCACTGTGAGTGGTAAGGAAGCAGGTTATATTGGTAGTAATCGTGTGCAAACAACCATGAAAATGGATATGACACCGATCACTAATAAAAATGAGATAAAAATTGTACCCTTGTCTGCTTCAGGCATGGCAGGGCTCACCAATTACTATACACGGCTTAAGCCTGCCAAACGAGAAGTACAAGTTAATTTCTATCCAGAGAACAACTTGGGCTATGTTGAACGGTTTGCAATGATTCATGATTTTGTTGAAGCTGACACTTATCAGCTGCGAGCTTACCAAAAGAAATCTAGTGAAAGTTCAGGTAGCCTATTAGATACCGCGTCACCAGAGCCTTTATGTGTTGAATTGTATCAAGGAAATAAAGTACAGCGCCGTTTTTGTAAAGAGTTGGGTAGCGAACATCAAGGCGAGTTTGTAGAAACCGGCACGGTTAAGGCAAAATCAGCAAAATCTAAAGATACGAAGACTAAAGCATAAAAAACAAACTTATAAAAAATAATAAAATAGCGTCTTAATATGTATTAAGCGTTAAATTACCGCAGTAACGAATAAAACCTATTCTAAAGGATCAGTATGGCAACGATTTTAACATTAGCGGGCGATGGTATTGGCCCTGAAATTATGACTCAAGCCATTGATGTACTTGAGGCTGTCAATAAGAAGTTTTCGTTAGATTTGACACTTGAGTCTGGATTAATTGGTGGCGTAGCTATTGATGCAACTGGCGAACCTCTACCAGATGAAACTTTGGCGAGTGCACGTGCCGCAGACGCTGTACTGCTAGGCGCTGTTGGTGGACCTAAGTGGGACGGTATTGAGCGTAGTAAACGTCCGGAGCGTGGTTTACTGAAAATCCGTGGTGAGCTTGGTTTGTTTGCTAATTTACGTGTGGCAAAGCTTTATCCGCAGCTTGCCAATGCGTCTAGTATTAAGCCCGAAATTATCTCAGGCTTGGATCTTCTGATTGTTCGTGAGCTGACAGGCGGCATCTATTTTGGCGAGCCACGTGGTATTCGTACATTAGATAATGGCGAGCAGCAAGGCTATAACACCATGGTGTATAGTACAAGTGAGATTAAGCGTATCGGTAAGGTAGCTTTTGAATTAGCCAAGACACGCGCGCAGGCAGCAGGTACAGCGGCAAAGGTTTGTTCAGTAGACAAGGCCAATGTACTAGAAGTCACTGAGCTGTGGAAGCAGACCATGATTGAAATGCAACAATCGGATTATAGCGATGTGGCGCTATCACACATGTACGCTGACAATGCTTGTATGCAGTTAATTAAAGACCCTAAGCAGTTTGATGTTATGGTAACGGGCAATATGTTTGGTGATATTCTATCCGATGAAGCAGCGATGTTGACTGGCTCTATCGGTATGTTGCCATCTGCTAGCCTCGACGAAGCAGGCAAAGGTATGTATGAGCCATGCCATGGTTCAGCGCCAGATATCGCAGGACAAGATAAAGCCAACCCGTTGGCAACGATTTTGTCTGTTGCGATGATGCTACGTTATACCTTTAAGCAAGAAGAGGCTGCTCAGGCTATTGAACAAGCGGTTAGTGACGTGCTTGATGATGGTCTACGTACTGTTGATATCTTAGACAAGAGTGAAGCAGGACTGACACAGGTAGGCTGTCAAGAGATGGGGCAAGCGGTATTGGCTAAGCTGATCTAATCAGCGCCTTTGTAATATCTCTCGAAATTTATTTTTATCTTAATCTGAAATTACCAACTCTTATTGTCATAAACCCATAATTTGCTAAGCAAATTATGGGTTTTTTGTGTCTATAAAATGAGTTATTAGCTTTAACATACTCACCCACTTAGTTGTAAAAAAGTACTTTTTTTAACACAGGTACTATCGGGTAGGGCTCACATTAACATAAAGTTGTTATATGCCTATAAAGAAATATGAAACCATCAAGGACTGAAGAAAAGTATATGAACTAACAATAATTATTTATTCATAATAAAAATTTGAGCAAAATATTTTCTGAAAAATTAGGAGCGTATGATGTATCAATTAAAACGTGTGAGCACGGCGATAGCAATCATTGGTTTCTCTACAGTTGCGTTGATGGGACAAAGCATTGCAGCGCCAATGAACCGTATCGATATCAATAATGCCGTGCAAGGCAATGCGGAGCAAAGCAGTACAACCTATAAAGATATCAGCCCTGTAACAAATGGTGTTAGTCAAAAGCTAACAAGCGATAGTCAGACCGCAACGTCACTGAATAAGCTCTTGCCTACGATAAAATATACGACAGATAACTTATCAGACGTTGCGCAGAAAGTTAATAATGCAACTTGGAAAGAAGGGAGCAAGATAGAGCGTCATATAGCCACCAAGTTGCAAGCGCTACTGAACTGGCATCATCATGGTGTGGGTCATGTCGATGGATACTGGGGAAAAAATACTCGCAAAGCCATGCAAGCATTTCAGAAATCTAGAGGACTGAGCGTTACGGGAACGATGAATAGCGAGACTTGGCAAGCATTGACTAACAATGATCAGCTGATGGAACAACCAGTACTGGTCAATTATCAACTCAGTAATGCGGATACTAATATTAAAACAACGAATATACCAGTTAGTACAGAGGCTAAAGCTAAGCTAGAGGGTTTGTACTATGAAAGCATGACCGAAGCTTTTGCAGAAAAGTTTCATATGAGTGAGAGATATTTAAAGGAGCTCAATCCTAAAGCTAGTTTCGTTGCTGGAGAGACCATCACTGTTTATAATCCTGGTAACCCTAATACCAAACCTGTTAGTCGAGTGGTCGCTGATAAAGATACTGAAACACTATATGTTTATGGTGATGAAGACACTTTGATTGCGAGCTATCCGACAACGGTAGGTAGTACAGCAACGCCGTCACCAACTGGTACGCATACAGTAGCAGTAAAGGTTCACGAACCTAATTATACTTATACTGCTAATGATAGCAGTTTTATTCTGCCACCTGGTCCCAATAACCCAGTTGGTTCGGTATGGATTGGATTGAGTAAACCTTCTTATGGAATACATGGTTCACCAGACCCTGATCGTATTAGTCGTCAAGCCTCAGCGGGTTGTATACGTCTAACTAACTGGGATGCATTGGCATTGCTAGGTGTTATTAAGGATGGTGCTACAGTCGAATTCAAGTAGATCATTAACTGTAATTTAAAGCTTAGCTATGAGAGTTTATACCAATCCCAAAGAGGCATAATAAACAGTATTAAACCTGATAAGTCTACAATACATAGTACTTAAGAACATACAGTACTTAGGCTCGTTTTCTTTGCTACTCTGATGTTTGTGCCTAATATGATAAAAACCAAACAAAAAAATACCGCTGTTTTAGCGGTATTTTTTTGGTGAAAACAAACATTAAACAACTAAAATATTGATAGGCAATAATGAGTAGCTTAGCATTTTCATTATTATTATCAGTCAAACCACTCAAACATTTATGCCAGTGATAAAAAAGTGTCATTAGACAACTGGCTGTATTTATATAAATGCTTTTATAACCATTTTAGTTGATAAGAAATTAGTTTTTACCACGATAAGTAATGCGACCTTTAGATAAGTCATAAGGCGTCATTTCGACCTTAACTTTATCACCAGTCAAGATGCGAATATAATGTTTACGCATTTTACCAGAGATGTGCGCAATAATTTCGTGTCCGTTTTCTAAACGAACTTTAAACAAGGTGTTAGGAAGGGTGTCAATAACTTCGCCTTCAAATTCGATAATATCGTCTTTTGCCATAATTTGTATCAATCAATTAAAAATAAGCCCGTATTATACGCAAGTTGACTGATTAAAGCAATACGGAACCTGGTTTTGACTTGACAGTCTGTAAGTGATATGTATGCTAATTTCTATGAGTTTAGTTTATTGAACATTGGTTATTTAGATTAAAGACACGCTCTAGTCAGGTAAGTTTAGCCAAACAGGCGTTAGAGGTGCATTGGGTAGCAGCTGTTGAAAGTGTTCAGGGTAATATGCATTGATAAAATATAAGCCATCACCAGAAGCGGTAGGTGGTGCAATCGTACGGTCTTTCTTATGCAAGATGTTCAGAAAGTCTGTGGGTGCCAACTCATGTCTGCCTATGGCATATAAGGTGCCCATCAAGTTTCGAACCATATGATGCAAAAATCCATCCGCTTGAATATCAAAAACGATAAACTGACCGTGTTTAAAGAGCTTGGCGTGACTGATAGTGCGTACGGGCTGATTGGATTGACAAGCAGCAGCACGGTAGCTACTAAAATCATGGGTGCCAACGATATCGGCCGCCGCCAGTTGCATGGCTGCTAAGTCAAGTGGCTCATAGATATGCGTGACCTGATGATTGAGTATCGCAGGGCGCTGTGGTTGGTTGAGCGTGATATAACGATAGCGACGGGCAATAGCACCGAATCGGGCGTGAAAACCAGCAGGCATTGGTTGAACCCAACGTAATGCAATATCGTCAGGTAGTAAACTATTCACACCGCGTAGCCAGTTATGTGTTGGTCGGTAGGCATGAGTGGTAAAATGAGCAATCATATTACTGGCATGGACGCTTGCATCCGTACGCCCAGCGGCGATGACTTCTACTGATTCGTTAGCAACTTTACCAATCGCGGTTTCGAGTGCTTCTTGTACACCCATCACTTCTCGTTGCCGCTGCCAGCCATGATAATGTGTGCCTAAGAATTCAATAGCAATTGCTAGAGTATATATTGGCAAACGTTCAGATTCGGAGTTCTTGGTTTCAGACATTATGATTTTTAAACTTATAAAGTTAAAGGTAATTGAGAGTTAATTATCGTTTTTTAATACTTGTGCCAGTCTGTCTGATATTATTCAACCAACGCTGCTTGCGTCTTGCAGGTGTATCATAGCGCAATAATAGCCATAGTAATCGAGCATATATCGCTGGAATGGTCAAACGCCCACCTGCAATGACATGATGCTCATACTGCCAACTACCTGCTGCATAGCTGTCACTTACCCCACCAAATGGGCATTGACTGGCAGATATCACCATATGTCCTATTTTATGAATCTGCTCTAATGTTTCTGCTAATGCTACAGAATAAGGAACATTACCAGCGCCAAATCCTAATAGAATAATACCAGCTGGCGGCTGTGATAAGAGTGCTTGTAGCTGATTATTGATGACGTCAGTGTCATTAGGTAGACAATAAAGTGCATGGATGCGAGTGTGCTTAGCACGAGCTTGAATACTAGTAAATAAGGCTTTCTGGTCATCAAGCCAGTGATTTCGCCGTGTATCTGATAAGGTTTTTATATAGCTATTAGCAGGATATGCGGCTCGAGAATGACCAGTAAATGCCATCAGGTCATGACTATGAATTTTCTGTACTGTTTGTGCAGGCCAAGATTCACCGCCAAAACAAACTTTGACACCTGATTCACCTGCTGCTGCCAGTTTTAGTGAATTATGAAGGTTGTCCCGTGCATCACTCTGAGTATCTATAGTATAGGAATGTAAAACATCACTGTCCAATAGGGGGCGCATACTAGCAGTAAGGACTACACAAATATCACTACCTGCAAATGCTTCTGCCAAAAACGCTCCCAAATAACTTAGAGTATCTGTACCAGTGATCAACACAAAGCGTCTACTACCTTGTGTATAAGCAGTCAGTAATAGGCGATAAAAATGGACAAAATCGCTTGGGGTGAGTTGGCTACTGTCTTTGATTAATGCATTATCTAGCCAAGAGATACTCAGGAGCTTGGTTGCACTATCTTGACTGAGCATTAACTCCTGCAATGTTGGCAAAAAAACATCTGCTGCTAAAGGTGTTAAAGGTCGGCCGTAGCAACCAAAAGTGCCGCCAGCATAAATCAGTTGAATAGGGCTAGATATAGTCATTGTCATAGTAGAAGGTGGCATAGTATTAGGGCGTGTTGAACATTCACAAGTAGGCACTGCTGATTGCTAAAATTGTTCCAGACAAGGCGCAAAGCGACGATAATGCAAATGCCTTAGCTAGATTTGCAACGCAGTATGGGGCAATTTTAGCATCAGCCGTAGGGACAGGAGTATTTTTTGCCGCTTCATTGCTAAAAATAGACGCTTAGAAAGACTAAACTTACTATTTTTACCTTAGAATCGCCTAAAAAATAGTCTCTGTCAGTGCCATGGTTGAATGTTCAACACGCCCTAGTATATAGTCAGCGAATTACTAAATCGCTACAGCGTTAGCCTTCTTAGATGTACTACTTGTACAATCTGCAGTCGGTTGCCTTGTATCGATTTTAAAGTTCTTTGACTATAATAATTAAATATTAAGGTTTAATGCAAAAAAATCAGCAAGTATTCTACGATGAGTAGAATACTTGCTGATGATAGAACCGATTATTGATTATGCTGTGCGTTCAAGTAATAGCTGCGCTTGGCTTTGTTGTTCGCTATTGCCTTGAGCTATGACTTCATTGAGCAAGCGTTTAGCACTATCGTATTCTCCAAGCTGCAGGTATTGGTTAGCTAAGTCCAAAGTAACTTGATTGCTATCTAACGATTTTACAAAGTCAAAATTTTCTGCAAAACGTAATGAGAAACCATCTTCTGCTTCAACAGCATTTTTAGCCTCAGCTTCGACTGGAGTTTCAGCTGTTACAGAATCTATAGTAGCGTTATTATCTGCTAAATTATTGTTCTCTAAGATATTATCGTTGAACAATAATGGTGCTGCCGGTGCGAGGTCAAACTCTTCAGTAGGAGCTTCTTCAGTAAGGACTTCTTCAGTAGGAGCTTCTTCAGTAGGAGCTTCTTCAGTAAGGACTTCTTCAGTAGGAGCTTCTTCAGTAGGAGCTTCTTCAGTAAGGACTTCTTCAGTAGGAGCTTCTTCAGCAAGGACTTCTTCAGCAAGGACTTCTTCAGCAAGGACTTCTTCAGTAAGAGTTTCGTCAAAGCTAATATCTTCAAGGTTGTCTACTTCATTAGAAGATTCATCAGTACTGACTTCTTCTAAAATACTGTCTTGAATAACAAAGTTATCGCTATTTTCTTCAAATGTAAGTTCTTCGCTTTCTAATACCGTTTCTATATTGTTTGGCGAATCGATATCGTTTGAAGATGCTGTCAAGTCATCTTCGTTATCGACAATCAGTTCTTCAACAATGGTTTCATCAGTGTCTTGGTCAGTATCACTTACCAAATCATCAAAATCTAAGACAAAATCTTCATTGTCTGATGCCATCTCTTCAGTAGCACTATTGGAGGTTTCTGCCTGTGTACTGGTTTCTTCAGTTGAGTCAAAATTAAAGTCGAAATCTGCAAGGTCACTATCTTCGTTTGAAGTATCGGTAGGGTTGCTTTCGTCTTCTATCGTTTCTGGTGTGATAGGTGTCGTACTGGTCGCAGCAGTTTCTTCGAAATCACTCTCTAAGTCACTAAGCGTCAGATCAAAACTGTCATTTGTATGGTCGTTAGTAGTGGTTTTAGGAGAGTCTGTTGATAGTACTGGATTAACAATAGACTCGTCACTCAAACTGTCATCTTGGTTCGGTGATAAGTCAAAATCAATACTGTCAAAACCAGTATTGTCTTCTACTGGCGCTTCTTGTGCTGCGACTTGACTTCGCTCTTCTAAAAATAACATTTTTAGCTCATCGGCTATCTCAATGCTATTTGGGTCATTCTGTGTTTTGATGATATTGTAGACTTTATCAAAGTTTTCTGGCTGATTGATGGTCGCATATATGCTAAGTAGCTTAAGGGTTAGCTGGCTATTATCTGGATTTTCGCTTAGGCCTCGATCCAATGCTTCAATTGCTTTGTCATAACGCTGTTGGTCTATAAAGCGTTGAGCGGTCTCAATATGGTCGAATTTATGATCATCTTCACTGCTTTTGGTAATACCTTCAACATTCGTTGTAGGTATTGGCGTTGGTGAGGCTGTGGTTTTTCCTGATTTGTCTTGTTGTATTTCTGATGGTTTTTGCGCTTTTTGTTTGCGCAATACTAAACCAGCCCCTAATAAAATAAGTACCAATCCGACGATGATATATAGCATATTGTCCATAGTTACTCCCACGCCTATGATCACGGCGTATTGCATTGATTATTCAGGCAATTATTGATTGCGTAGTTTTTTGAGACGAGCCTGCAGCTCAGCCAGCTTTTGGTTTTGTAGTTGAATCTTTTGAGTATAGCTCTCCAGTGCACTACTGGTTTTTGACAAGCGCTGTGCTTGTGATGCTACGCTTTGTCTTGATGCTTTCAGTGTTGCTAATATATCTGTGCTTAGACCATTACCTGTTGCCGCAGTAGATTTCGTTTGAGTACCATCTGCACTGCCATTATGACCAGGTGCTAGCACAGAAAACTGTGCCTTTGGTAAGGTTTGTGTCTTAGTAATCATTGGTTTTTTATTTTGTGTCGTTGCTTGTGACTTTTTAGGTGATTTATTAGCAGTTGGTTTAGTTTTCTTTTTGACCACAGGAGTATTGGCTCTGCGGCTATGTTGCCTTTGTGCTTTAATGGCTGCTTCTAACTTTTGTTGTGATGGTATGACATCATATCTTGGTAAGCTAAGTTTGGCATCTGCTTTTAGTTGATCAGCATCTTTATTGATAAAAGCGTTAGGATTTTGTGCTTGAATTTGTTTCATTACAGTTGAAACATCTAGGTTGTTTTCTTCTGCTATTTGCTGAGCGATAATCCATAGGCTATCGTTACGCTGTACCTGATATTGGGCAGTAGCAGCTGTGTTGCTAGTAGCACTGCTAGCTACATTAGGTGCAGCAGGCATAGCGGTGTCAGCAGGTATATTACTGCTTGGTGCTGTTGTGTTGTTCGTGTCAAGGTTAGGCTTTGATGCGTTTGTTTCATCATTATCGATTGCTGGTATTTTCGAATCAGTGGTCATCACTCCAGCATCTGATTTACCACGTGGTTGTATCTGGCGGGTGACTTGTATGTTTAAGATGTCAAAGTCTAAAGCAGGCGCAGCGGCTTTAGTGGTCGGGGTATTGTCAGCTACATCACTAGAGTCTATATCATTACTATTAGTTACTGTTTCACTTGTATTAGCACCCAAGCGACCATTATCTAAGCGAGTTGATGAGTTGCTATTATTACTGCCGTTGGCATTGGCTGTCTCGACACTGTTATTTAGGCGACCATTATCTAAGCGACTAGGAGCATTAGTAAGGTCACTGCCTTGCGATGTAGAGGCCACTGCAGGCAACTGCATATTAGGCGCTGGCAGTTTAGAGGCTATTAGTTCAGTCGTTGATGAACTAGGCGCTGATATTAATGGTGGCGGCATGCCTTTTTTGAGGGTTAGTGGTTCGGCAGTACTTGCAGAAACACTTGGTAAATTAGGCTTTTTTGCACCAGTGACAGTGTTTTTGGGTGTCTCGATAGGCACGCTATCATTGAGTGGCATCAACAATGTCTTAGGCACAACATTGCTCTTACCCTGATCGTTTATAGATAAAACCACATCAGTAAAAGGTTTGGATACAGGTTGTGAGGTCGTGATAAAGACTTGACCACTGGTCTCTGAGGTAGGCTGAAAGCGTACGTTCATTGAGTCAGTTTTGGTCAGCCCCATTTGTTGATAGATGGCAGAGTTTGCTAAGCTTGCTGAAAAGTCAGCCGCTCGAATATTCGTAACCGTAATACTTGCCGCTAGCGGCTCATGCTGTGCAGAAGTAACAACCGTTTTTCCGATAGTTGCTGCTTGTGCGCCCGATATCAAGGCTGCATAGCCTACGGAATAAAGTAATGCCGTCGATACCGCGCGATGTATGGTAGTAAAGCGATGAGATAAATGACGAGACATGTGCAGCCCTTTCTAATAAAAGTTATCTTTGCTGTTATAACAAAATACTGTTTAGTTTACCAGTTTATTTCACAACTGTTGTGAACAATATAAAAAATGTTTAAATCATGTTCAATCTAATTTTTTATCAAGTAGCATCGCATCACCATAACTAAAGAAGCGATATTGCTCCTTAATAGCATGCTGATAAGCCTGTTCGATAGCTGCTTTGCCCGAAAATGCTGATACTAGCATTAATAGGGTGGATTTCGGTAAATGAAAATTTGTGAGTAGTCGGTCTATCACACCAAATTTAAAGCCTGGATAAATAAATATATCAGTATCACCTGACCAACTAGATAAGCTGTGTCCGTCATTAGCCGTTTTTTGATAAGCGGTTTCGAGCACACGTGTCACCGTTGTACCAATAGCGATGACTTGTTTACCATTAGCATGTGTTTGGTTGATCAGCTCGGCAGTGGTTTGTGGTAGATGTGCATACTCACTATGCATGGTGTGATTGAGTAAGTTGTCTGTTTTTACAGGGGCAAATGTACCTGCACCAACATGCAAAGTAACAAACGCTGTTTTAATACCTCTTTCTGCCAGTTTTTTTAGTATTGATTCGTCAAAATGTAAACTTGCAGTAGGGGCTGCCACACTCGCTAGCTTGGTCGGGTCATGAAAGACAGTCTGATAGCGAGTATTATCAGTTTCATCAGCATGGCGTTCAAAGTAAGGCGGAATAGGTAACTCCCCATATCGCTCTAAGTCGGGCAGGATAGGAGCGTCAAAGGCTAAAATAAATAAATTGTCTTGACGGCCAATCATTACTGCAGCCATATGACTATCGGCAAGTTGCAAACGTTGCCCAAGCTTAGGAGTCTTACTGGCTTTGACATGAGCAAGTGCAATATATTTTGTGTTGACGGGTGTGCTATTTGTAGCTTCCAAATGCAAGGTTGCTACGTCTAATTCAGCAATGTCTATTAGACGTTCAATCAATAGCTCAACTTTACCACCCGTATTTTTTTGACCAAATAATCGTGCCTTCATCACTTTTGTATCGTTGAATACAATCAGATCTCCTGCACTTAATAAGTCAGGCAACTCAGTAAATAGGTGATCTTCTACAACAGTACTATTTTTTTTTCTGTTAGCAGGTAAATATAGGAGCTTTGAAGCAGAACGTTGTGTCAATGGATAACGTGCAATCAGGTTGTCTGGTAAGTCATAATCATAATCGTCTACGCTTAAATAGTCTAAAACGTCATTATTTTTATTGGTATCAAGCGTGGAGTTAGCGGCGTGTGTGTCGGTCATAGTCGGTCTTTAAATGAAAATAGATTTTTGTATAATTGTAGCAGAAATGCGCTTGTTAAAGGACAGTTTAATAGAGACTCATGCGCATACAAGTCGAGCAATAACTAAACAGGCGTTGTTTAGTATGCAGTTATTCAAACAAATTTAACTGAGGCAGTACTTGCGTAGCAGGAGTGAGTGAAGAAAAGGTAACACCAACTAGACGAATTGGCTGCACACGAGGAATGTCTGAAAATAGTTTATCTAGCCAATAGTGCGCAGATTCAGCACTATTAAAAGCTGTTGATAATGTATGAGAGCGTGTTATTTGAGTAAAGTCTGCGTATTTCACCTTGAGGGTGATTGTGTGAGCGATTACCTGTTTTTTTTGCATTTGATTAAAGGCATCCTTATTTTGCTCGTAAATCTGTATCCTTAACTCATCATCATTACTGAGATTGTCTCTAAATGTGGTCTCTGAACCAACGGATTTATGTGTTCGCTCAGATTTGACCACCCGATCATCATGTCCATGTGCTATATCATGATAAAACTGGCCACGCTTACCAAACTCTTGTATTAGTAGAGCTGCCGATGTTCGCCGCAGGTCGGCACCATACTGGACTCCCATCTCATGTAAGCGCTTAGCTGTTGCCTTACCAATACCATGAAAGCGCTCAATAGGTAAGGTGCTAATAAAGGCATCGGATTCTGTAGGCGTAATAATAGCTATACCGTTAGGTTTATTGATATCAGAAGCAATTTTGGCCAGCATTTTGTTAAATGAGACTCCAGCGGAAGCCGTCAGTCCGGTATGTTCTAAAATTTGAGCTCTTAGGCAGTTGGCCATTAGTGTTGCTGAGCCTTTGTGAACGCTTAATCCTGTGACATCTAGATAAGCTTCATCTAGTGATAAGGGTTCAACATGGGGCGTTAAGCGATGCATAAGACAGCGGATATCATTACTAACTGATCGATACACTTCAAAACGCGGTCTTACAAATATCACTTCTGGACAGCGTTTGCGAGCCTCATAGCAAGACATGGCTGAGCGTACGCCAAACTTACGTACTTCATAGCTGGCGGCTGCTACGACACCGCGTCCATTTGGATCACCGCCAACCACCAATGGTTTACCGCGTAATTCAGGAAAGTCGCGCTGTTCGACACTGGCGTAAAAAGCGTCCATATCTATATGAATGATCTTGCGAGAGTGAAGGTTTGTAGAGGTTGTCATATCATTATTTTACCTGACTTGACCACTTTGATTTGAGAGGCAATACCCATTAGATCGTAATAATATATAAATAGTCATAAAGTTTAGACACTATAATTTAAGCATTGTAAATAGGTAGGTTTTATGTGTTAAAAAATAGTAAACATGTTTTTTCTAT
>NZ_JBQSVL010000071.1:0-15749 GCF_052376215.1 Psychrobacter sp. AOP7-B1-24 | reverse complement strand
GCTCCTGGCTTTTCGTACGATACCTGCTTAATTTAAAGATATTACAACGCCCTGTTATGTAACATGAGTCGTAAAATCTGATAGTAAGAGTTTATCATTATGTGAGATTATGCTACCACATTATATCTATAAAGTTTGTTAAAGCGATTAGGAAAGTTTTGTCTCGTAGCAAATACAAAACGTTTTCTCTACTAGTGTTTCGATGAAAACTTCTTACTACTGTTTGGCTAACCTATTAAATTTATGGTTAATATTAACCATACTATGACAAATATAAACCGTTAGTTTTTACAAATTTTGTGATGATATTTCTTTCTAAATTTATTGTATTCACTACTATTAAGATTTGTATTTAACTGCATTTAACACCATAATATTTGCCACCGGTCGTTATCTAGCTAGTATTATTAACTAAACGATTTTACTTCCTTTCATGAGAGGCGTTGATGCTAGTATCATTAACTTTACATCAGTTTGCGTTGATTGCTCAGCACGAGCTAAGTATGGCTGAGGGCTTCAATGTCATCACTGGTGAGACAGGCGCGGGCAAGTCGCTATTACTTGATGCATTATCGTTATGCGTCGGCGAGCGAGCCGACAGTGCAATGGTCAGACATGGTGCTGCACATGCAGATATTTATGCGCAATTTGATGTAGTAAACAATACTGTCATTGCGGATTGGTTCGCTAAAAATGATAGAGCGCTAGAAGAACCAGAAGTATTAATTCGCCGTCAGCTTAGTAATAATGGCCGTTCAAAGGCATGGTTAAATGGTGCGCCAGTCAGTTTGGCTGAGTTAAAAAGCTTAGGCTCATTACTGGTCAACATTCACAGTCAACATGCTCAGCAAGCGTTGCTTAAACCACAATTTGTGGTGCAGTGGCTCGATGAGATGGCACAAATCACTTTATTAGCAATACAGACTGCTAGTAGCTATCAAACTTATCAAAAGCTCAAGCGCCGTGCTGATGACATCGCCAGTCGTGAAGCCCAGCGCCAAGATCGCATTGAGCTTTTGCAAAGCCAAATCGCCGATATCGCGCCGTTATTAGAAGTTGATTATGCGGAAGTTGAAGCAGAGCACGAAGAGCTGTCAAATATAGAATCGTTGATGCAAGAGGCTAGCCATGGCTTGTATCTGCTCGATAATGATACCGATGAGCCCGATGTCATGACCTTGCTAGGACAAGCAATCAAACTCTGCGACAATCAAGTGGGCGTTAGCCAGACCTTTGAACAAGCATCTGAACAGCTGCATTTAGCACAACAGCAAATCACTGAAGTGACAGGATTACTATCAGACTATGCTGAGCAGCAGCTACCTGATCCTGAACGCTTGCAGACATTAGACAGTCTTATCAGCTTGGGTCATCGCCTATCCCGTAAGCATAGCCTCCCAGCTAGCGACTTAATCGATGAAGCAAAAGACTGGCAAGCACAATTGGAGAAGTTAGAAAATGAACCCAGCAGCGATGTCATGGCTATCCAAATTGAGCAAGCCTGGCAAGAATATTTAACGCTAGCCACTAAGCTAAACAAAGAACGCTCAAAAGCAGCGCCCATCGTTACTAAACAGCTAATAAAACAACTACAACCACTTGCGCTACCCAATGCTCGCTGTGAGTTTATCTTTACCGAAAAGTCAGATCCTAGCCAATATAATGCGCAAGGCTGCTTTGATGTTGACTTGTTATTTAGCGCCAATGTCGGTATGCCGATGCAGCCGCTACACAAAATTGCATCAGGTGGTGAGCTGTCGCGGATGGCACTGGTCATGCAAGTACTACAAGCCACCAATGTGGACAATAACGCGGCCAAGCCAATGCTGGTATTTGATGAGGTCGATGTCGGTATCAGTGGTGGCACCGCGCAAGTGGTCGGTGAGCTGTTACGCGAGCTTGGTCGTACGCAACAGTTATTGGCTATTACCCATCAAGCACAAGTAGCCGCGCAAGCACATCAACATATCTTGGTACAAAAGCATCATGATGAACAAACCCAAAGTGAGCTGCTGATTTTGACAGACAACGCTCAAGTTGATGAGCTGGCACGTATGTCAGGCGGTGTGACCATCACTGACGTTACCCGTGACCATGCCCGCAGTTTATTAACGGATGTTAAATAAGGGTTCCTCATTAGCACAGCATCATGGCTAAATATTTGCTTTAGTTGATTTTTTGCTCGCTATCGCCATATAGTGGTCTTTCACCTTTATCGTTAGGTTTCATTTGTTTCTATGTCTAAAGCCAATTTGACTCACCATTTCTTAATCGCAGCGCCAGAGTTATCAGACCCAAGGTTTGAGCAGGCGCTCATCTATATTTGTCGTCATGATAAGCATGGTGCACTCGGTCTGATGGTCAATCGTCCGTTGGAACAATCGCGAGTGGGTAAGCTGCTAGAGGACTTAGATATTGAGGTCACTAACCCTCAAGTGATGGAAGATTTGGCGTTAGAAGGTGGCCCTATGTACCCAGAAGTTGGCTTTGTTTTGCATACAGGTCAACCAGAGTGGGCATCATCATTTGCGATATCAGAAAACGTCTGCATCACGACCAGTCAAGATATCCTCAAGCGTATCGCCGCAGGTCAAGGCGTTGGTCACTATCAGCTATGCTTGGGCCATGCCAGTTGGGCTAAAAAACAACTCGAACAAGAGCTTGATAACGGTGATTGGTTGGTGTGCCCTGCTGATTTAAATTTATTATTTGATACGCCATTTGAAGAGCGCTGGCAAATAGCCGCTGATAAAATCGGGATCAATTTTGACTACCTAAGCAGTGATATCGGTCACGCTTAACCTTATATATTCTATGAATGTAGAAATAAAAATTCAAAACAGGATACATCCGTTACTATGGCAGATAGCACCCTTATAACAGATAGCATCAATTCAATAGAGACTGAGGCGGGCATTGCTGAAGCGACCGTAAAGCCACACCTTGTTTTAGCCTTAGACTATGGCGTCAAAAAAATGGGCATGGCACTTGGCAATACCATTACCGAGACAGCGCGTGCCTTTGATATCTTGGCGATGAATAATGGTCAACCAGATTGGGATAATCTGCTGGGTATTATCAAGGTATGGGGAGTATCAAAAGTGGTCGTCGGTCTACCGCTTAATATGGATGGTAGCAGCTCGATGCTCTCTAAGCGTGCGCACAAATTCGCCCGTCGTCTAGCACATAGAATCATGGAGCAGCATCTACCAGTGGTAGTGTCACTTTGTGATGAGCGCTTGACCTCAGTTGCCGCGCGTGAAATAGCGTGGGAAAATGGTTGGATTCAACATGAACGCGACCCGATTGATGATATCTCTGCCTGTATCCTAATGTCGACGTATTTCGCTGACCCAAATAGCAGTATCGCTATCGATGCAATCAAAACTGATTAGCTTAGCAATTATCAGTTTGGCTGAGCAATTATCAGTTTGGCTGAGCAATTATCAGTTTGGCTGAGCAATTAGCTTACTACTCAAATACTGCCCATTTCTGCTATATAGTTGATCCAATTTGAAAGTAGTACAAGGAAACCGAGCGTAGATGTATATATAATACCTCACGTGAGGTTAACGCTGTCGCTCTTTTATAGTGGATTGACCATATCATCTAAACGGATAAATGACTGATTATTATGACTACTGTCTCAAACCAATCCACGCAAAATAAATCGCAACATGGTTTTGCTCCACTCGCTATCGCTCGTATTAAAGGCGCACAGCGGGCAAACCAAATAGCTATTTATCTCATTTATGCTGCTATATTTGCGTTTGTGGTCTTTGGCACCATTGCTAGTATTAAAGCCTTTCATGACAATCAACTGCTTTATCAATTATTTTATAACCTGCCCTATGCTTTGGTTGCGCTTACGATTCCGATTACTCTGTATGATGCCCTAGTCGTTTATCGCTATCGCTTAAACCAGCCGTCGATGATTGCCATGAGTATCGGTGTATCAACCATCATATTGGTTGGTGGACTGATATTTGCCGATACTGCATGGTTAGGGCTGTCTTGCTGGTTGGGTGTGGCCTTTTTATTCAAAGTGAGTTTCAAGCGGTTTTTTAACTTTTTAGAAGTGGCTGACTTGCCTGACACTGACAAGGTGCTAGAGACAGACGAAGCACTAGCACTAGAAACAGATACTGTCGAAAACTCAGAAAGCACTTCCTGACTCCTGACAGGCGCGTAAACAAACCATCCATTATTAAATTTTTAGATTAATTAAGTATAATTATGACAACTTCAACAACAGATACCTCTATTAACCATCATCTAGACACGCAAGGGCTTATTTGCCCTGAGCCTGTGATGATGCTACATCGAGTCATACGCAAAGCAGACAGTGGCGAGGTGATTGAAATACTAGCCACCGACCCTGCTACGACGCGTGATATTCCTAATTTCTGTCGTCACCTAGGTCATGAGCTGTTGACGCAAGAAACGCTCGCGGAAAATGTGAATTTAAATGTCGATCCTGATGAAATAACCATTGATAGCGATGATACCGCGCCTATGAGTGTGACGCTTTATCGCTATTTGGTTAAGAAAAAAAGCGCTTAAACGCACCCAAATTACTGCGGACAATCAACGGCAGCGACATACATAACATAAAGATATCTTTGCTTTATACGAGATATATTATTCACAGAAGGTAGGCTATCACGTGTTACAAACAGAAAAGCAGTATATACAGTGGCAAGAAAACGAAACTCTACGTAATGCTGTTTGGTTGTCTGAAAGCAATCATATGCCACCTACGCGCATCGTATTAGTCGATGATACAACGACCGCAGATGACGCTTATCGCTTGGCTTGTGAAGGTACATCACTGCTGTGGCGCGGTGACTTTCATAATGCACGCCAGTTGTTACAAGCGCTTGGTCGTCGCATAGATCGTACCAATGAGCGCTCTGAGCTGCGTAAAATTAAAAAAGCTGCAAATAAACCTAATGCGGCAAGTGTTAAAGGCATTCCCAACTTATTTCATCAGCAGCGTCAACTGCAAGCCCAGCGCTCACGTATATTGAGCCGCCTGCTACTAGAGCTTGATGTCAATTATGTCAGCCAACTACGCCGCGCGCCCGATGTGAGTGCGGCCTGTACAGCCGCTTTTGGCCCATTAGATAAAGCAATGGATACGTCTTGCGTGCTGTCATTTCGTGATTTGCAAGGCGCACTTGGTGCAGCAGGATGGCGCGAAAAAGGCGTCCCGATAGACAGCTTAGGGTTATCCATTTTTCCGCATTATGGCGTCTTTGCACCAACTCGTCATGAGTATGTGCAGCTCTTACTCGATGCACCGCTACCAGCGAGCCATGATGTCGCTTATGACATTGGTACTGGCACGGGACTACTGGCTATTATCTTAGCGCAGCGCGGTGTGCCACAAGTGATAGCAACGGATTTGAATCCACGTGCTTTGGCCTGTGCCAACGAGAACTTTACACGGTTAGAGTTACCTACCGTACAATTGCAGCAAGCCGATTTGTATCCAACTGATGCACCACTCGCCAATCTGATTGTTTGTAATCCGCCTTGGCTACCTGCTAAGCCAAGCTCGTCTCTTGAGTATGCTGTCTATGATGCCAAGAGCGCGATGCTACGTGGCGTTTTGCAAGGTGCTAAACAGCACTTAGCTGAGCATGGGGAGCTCTGGTTGATAATGTCAGACTTAGCTGAGCACCTACAACTACGCACCCGTGATGAGTTATTAAAATTGTTTGTCGATGCTGGATTGGCGGTAAAATATCGTCTGGATACCCAACCTAAGCATGGTCGCAGCCAAGATGATAGCGACCCTCTGCATGTCGCGCGCAGTGCTGAAGTCACTTCATTATGGTGTCTAACGCTTATCTAACATTCACCCATCGAGTACTGAGTTATGAGCCGTGATCGTGCCGTGCAACAGCGCCAACCTAAGGCGCTGGCAGTAGATGATGAACCCAGTTATATGACTGAGTTTCGTCAAGCCATGCTGGCACGTGGTCTAGCGACGCGTACTCGTAATGCTTATGTCCGCGATCTGCGTGCCTGCGAGCTGACCAACCCTATTGCCTTGACACGCTGGCAGCCTGATGACGTGCTGCACTGCTTATCAAGCCTTACTCAAGAAGGCAAAACGCCACGCACCCAAGCACGTATGCTTTCAAGTCTGCGTCAATTTTATCTATGGATGATTGCCAGTAACCTGCGTGAAGATAATCCTTGTGAACGTATTAAAAGCCCCAAGCTCGGACGTCCACTCCCCAAAGACTTAGCAGAAACAGATGTCGATAATTTGCTTGCCGCGCCCGATACCAGCACTGCGCTTGGGCTACGCGATAAAGCCATGCTAGAGGTGCTATACGCCTGCGGTCTAAGGGTGAGCGAGTTGATTAATCTCTCATTAGAGCAAGTAAATCTAAACGCTGGCTGGCTACAAATAACGGGGAAAGGCAATAAAACGCGGCTGGTACCACTCGGCGAATATGCAAGCGACGCGCTAGAAGATTATCTGTCTCATGGACGTGGTGATTTGATTGCGCATTTGAAATCGGGGAATTGCCAAGCAGTGTTTTTGACCGCGCAAGGTGGTTATATGACACGGCAGAACTTTTGGTATCTACTTAAGAAATACGCCAAAGTTGCCAGTATCGATAAAGAACTATCACCGCATACCCTACGTCATGCATTTGCCACCCATCTACTGAACCATGGCGCGGACTTACGTAGCGTGCAGTTATTACTTGGGCACAGTGATTTATCAACCACGCAAATCTATACCCACGTGGCAACGGCAAGATTGCAGAAATTGCATGCGGAGCATCATCCGAGAGGTTAAGTAAAATTAAATCTGATATAGGCTGTGTACTATTTTTTCTTAAGGAAATATTCAGCTCATTTACTAAATCTATTCATAAGCTTTTTTTGTCGGATTGAACTTTACAATCTTACTGTAATTAACATGCTCAATACGCTCATCATCGGTAGGCATTTCACCTTTGTAAGTCAACATAATGGGATAGTAAGTGGTATTGTTAGGCAATACTTTTAAAGTCCCTTCATAACCATAATACAAAGGTGAGTCTTCATCGTAACGCTCATTGCTTGAGCCAGCATCACCAACATAGTAAACATTGATAAAATCATTCTCAGGTAAGTGTAAGGCTTTCCACCAGTCATCCCTTGCACCTTGCCCCATATAGAAATTCGTAAACAAACTGCCTACTAGGTTCTTACCTAACGGCTGCATACCTTCCTGAATATCTTCAGCATAAAGTCCCGAACTTCCATTGCTACCCGAATACTTTACGTCCTTTGGTGTTTGACTCACTAACTGAAACAATCCGTTATTTAGTTTTTTAAAACTGTATAAATCTGCTGTTGCACCACAAATATGACAAGAGTCAACTTCGCCATCAGAAACCTGAACCTTTTCAACGATAATTAGATAGCGATCTTCACCTGCTGTATTTTTGTACTGAATAACAGGGAGCATTAAAGCTATAGTCGCTCTACCAGAATCATCATATTTCCCTAAGCCGATATACGGTGTATTTTCCATATAATCCACATGAATATCGAACATCTGACCATTATAAAACTTACGCATAACTTCTTTGAAGCTTAAGTCTTTGATTTTAACCTGAGCTATTTTACCGGCAGAGAAAGCTGGTACGGCAGCCATCACAGGGAGCGCAGATAGGGTTATCCAGCTAATCGCTAAACTAAGTAAAATCTTTTTCATACTAACTTCCATTAAAGTATAATATTCTGAATATATCCTAACCTATCATGTTTCTCGAGCTATATTAGGTTTAGAACATCCAAGTCTCTGATATAACCTTACTAAATACTACATCTTGCTTAATATCTATATCTACGGATAAATAGGGCCTATGCAGCGCTAAAGTAATACATAAACTGTAGATGCATAAAATCTAATAAACCATAGCTGCAAACCTACCTTTTTCTCGCTACAATACGCGTATGATGTGCACGCTGCATAACTGAGCAACGCACCACCTTTTACCTATTCATTATCCGAGAATCCTATGAGCCACCCACTAAATCATAAGCCACCTGCTGACCTATTAAAAAACGCCGAACACTGGCGCGAAGACATTAACTTTCGCCAAGACGTACTGGGTAAACCGTTTGATTTTGCAACCACGTGGGGTATTTTTTCACCGCAAAAGCTCGATGACGGTAGCTTGATGCTGCTTGATTATGTGGATTTTGAGCAAGATGATGATTCAATCGATTTGGGCTGTGGTTATGGCGTACTCGGTATGACAGCAGCGCGTGAATGCCCAAACGGTCAGCATACGTTAATCGATAAAGACTTTATGGCGGTAGAATACGCACGCCGTAACTGTGAAAAGAACGGTCTGAACAATGTCGACGTGCATTTATCAAACGGCTTTAACCATGTGGCAAAAGACAAAGATTTTAGCCTCGTGATGTCGAACTTGCCAGCCAAAGTGGGCAAAGAGCAGCATTATTTATACTTCCTTGATGCTTATGAGCGTATGCGTACGGGTGGCCGCTTTTATGTAGTGACCATCAATGGTCTGCGTCAATTTGTGAAGCGCTCGTTTACCGAAGTATTTGGCAACAGCGATAAGATCAAACAAGGCAAAACCTATACCATTACCATGGCAACCAAAGACTAATACCATTCACAAGAATACGATTAGCTGTGTCAAAATCGCTTAGCCTACAACGTGTAGTGCTTGCACTCTTTTTCCTTGCTACTCTAATTTTTGTGAATGGTATAGATTTTTGAAAGCGGCATAAGTATGAAGCCCGCTAAAACGATATGTTTTAGCGGGCTTCTTTGTAGCAGACTGCCTCTAACTACATCTGCCGTTTGAGTAGATAGCCACCCAATGCCGCACTACCGATGATGGGTAATAGCACCATGAGTAGCGGCGACACGCCAGTCGCAAGCGAGATAAAGCCAACCAAATCTTGTACATAACTAAATAGCAAACCAAACATCAATGCCACTACAATACGCAAGCCTAAGCTATGCGTACGCAGCGAACCAAAGACAAATGAGCAGGCGACAATCACCAATGACAAAATAGACAATGGCGATAGCAGCTTTTGCCAAAATGCCAGCTCATGACTTAAAGAGCGCTGACCTTGTTGACGCATAAACTGGCGATGTTCATACAGCTGGGTCAATGACAAATCTTCTGCTTTACGAGTAAGTAAATAAACAGATTCAGGAGCAAATGGCAGGCTTAAAGTATCTGATGGTGAGACAGCTTGACTGCTATCAAAACCCTGATTGATATTTAATTTGGTCATATTATTCAGCTGCCACTCATAACGATACTGCTCGCTTATCTCACTAACGCTAGTATCGATTGGTTCGCGGCCGATATATTGCCCATTATCCGCATGGATAGCTGTCTGCAAATTACCTTCATTATCCAAATGCCAACGCTTTACCTCACCAATATTGCCTTGCACATCCGCATAATCAATATACAGAACATCACTACCATCAGGCGTGGTACTACCGTCCTCTGAACTATCAAAACGTGGCTGTACCGTCCAATAGCCACGTACCGATGTGACCAATGCACGACTATCTGCATCATTGATCTCTTTTGCCAACTGATTAGAAGAAGGTAAGACAAACTGATTGATCGCCAATGCAATCAATACAAAAATCATTGCAGGCTGTAGCACCCAACCAACGATGCGATACACACTCACGCCAGCAGCTCGCATTACTACCAGCTCGCTTTTGTTGGCGAGTAAGCCCAAGCCTACCACGGCACCAAGTAACGCACCCGTTGGAATAAACTGCTCTAAAAAATAAGGTGAGCGATAAAAAATATATTTTATTGCCTGACCCATCGTATAGCTGTCATCTAGCGAATCAAGCTCTGATAAATAAGAGAAAACCAGCTGCAAAGCCCACAGACCTAAAACTGCACCGATAATCGCGAGCAACGCATTACGTTTCACATAGCGGCTAAGGACTTTTAGATTGGCAGGTGTTTTTGCAAACTTAGCTTTAGGGTGTTGAGAGCTAGTGTTTGAGGAATTAGGGCTTTGAGACTTAGGGCTTTGAGACTTAAGGCTTTGAGACTTAGCATCCTGAGATTTTGAGAATAAATCGCTCATTAAGGTTGCCCTCCTTGTGAGCCATTACTCTGACTGTCAATAACCGTTAATGGCGCATTTTTTTGTTTACGAAAGCGTAACCGATGCTGCACGCGACTACCCCAGTTCATATAAAGCGCCAATACCATAAACCCAAGAACCAACCATGCATATGACCACACGCTAACACTACCTTTACTCACAGCATTTTTAAGTGAAATAATACCCAACGCACAGCTGACAAATAATAGAATAGAGGGAAATAGGCGTAACCAACGACCTTGACGCGGACGTACTTGTGCAAGTGGCACAGCCAACATAGGCGCGATAATCATCAGCCACGGTAAAGCAAAACGATATCCAAGTTCACCTTGTGCCGCACGTAGCGTATTAGTATTGCTTACTTGTGCACTACCAGTCGCCGCTTGCCATAATGGCCCTATTGCTTGCGTTTCGATGTTGTTTTCGGTGACGACTTCTTTTGATGACTCAGTCAAAGTGATACGGTAGCGATCAAAGCCTACCTGATTGTATTTCAGACTACCTGCTCCAACTTCATAGCGACGACCTTGGAACAAATCCAACTGGGTCACGCCAGTATCTCCCGTGTCTACTTGTTCGGCACGCTTAGCCAAAGTAATGGTATCTTTACTGATGTTGGCATTTTTCACAGCAGCTGATATCTCTAAGGACTCTGCCGTTTCTGGGTCGATACCGTTACTAATATCGACCGCTGCCTGTTTAGCAGCACTGCCCTTTTCTTCAGGTTCAGACTGAATGAGAATCACATTCTGTAATTGTTTTTTATCATCACTCAAGCTACCCACGTATAGATGATAATTACCACTACTGATAAATTCATTTGGACGTATCAAATCAAAAGCACTGGTCACAGCTTGCTGCTGCCAAACAGCCTCAGAAGAACGTACACCCCACGGTTTTCCAACGATTGACAGTGCGGCTTCACCAACAAACAATGCCAATATCAAAGGCGTTATCAAGCGGGCAAGCCGACCACGCGAGACACCACTGGCATTGATGACTGCCATTTCTTGATCGACATATAAGCGACCAAATACCAGCATTAGTGCGATAAAAAACGCTAAAGGCAAAATCAACTCTAAAAAGTATGGCAAGTTATAACCAATGATGGTAAATAACAAACTAATATCAAGATTGCCTTCTGCAGCGATGCCGAAATAACGGATCAAACGACCACCAAGCATCATCACCACTAAAAACCCCAGTACCAGCGCAGTGGTTGAGGCAACTTGTTGGGTCATATAGCGGCGTAATATCACAATAAGCACTCTTAAAAGGGTTGGTATTCATACTGATTCATCACATGACTATTGTCAGTGTACTAACAACTGAAAACGCGTCATTAAATATTATAGGCACATTACTGCTCAGTGAAAGACTTAAGCAGGTATAAAGACAACAGAGTCACTTATTAGCAACACCCTATAAATACTAGCGATAAAGATGACCGCTAATGCTAGCATGTTTTGCCTAAAAATGGCGGTGAAATGTGTTTGAAAACATTACGTACGCCTTACTGAAGGGTACATTAACGACTTAAAACTTTTGATGAATGGCTATTAGAAACAAGTAATTTAACCTTATCTGAAATATTGGATGAATAATCCGTATATGCGGTAAGATCATGCAGCAAATATATACGAAAACGTTACCTAAGCCTTGCCGACAGCCCATTGATTACCTGATATGCTACACTACAACCATAGCAAACAGATGCTAACCATTTTAATTTTTTATATGCTAAGTTTTGATACGTTATGCGCTACTTTTATACATTAAGCATTGGGGCTTAACTTATTCAACATAATTATTTATCACTCTCAGCGAAGAAGTAGCCAAGATAAATGATCATTGATCATGTGTATTGTTTTTATATTTCAAACTCTTAATATGAAAAACAGCTTTAACTTTTAATGCCATCACCGATGAATAGAGTCGTCAATATTGAACTATAGTCAGTTCAGTATAATTTCGATACAAGGAAACCGAGTTCAAGTTATACATTAGTATGCTTAGCGAGGATGACGATGTAGCGGATTTATATAGACTTGACTATACATCCATTTTTACGACTCTCGTTTTATAACTCTAATAAGGATAACTATATGAATATTAAATTATCTCAGCACCTACCAAAAACTCATACTCAAAAAATCCTAAAAAAAGAAGCAAAGAACAAAGATGAAGCCTGTTTGGTTGTCTTAATCGATGACAAGAAAAGCATTCTTGCTGAATCTACTTTAACCGACTACACCGTACGTATTGAACAATTGATGGAAGTATCACACTTCAACGGTAAGGCTGGTGAAACGGTCGTTGACTATGCGCTAGCAGGTGATAAAAAAACCACCAAACAAAACCCTGTACAACTACTATTAGTCGGTGTGGGCAATACAGATAAGCTGAACAATACCGTAATACAAAAAATCACCAACACTATCTATAGCAGCACACAAAAACGGGTTGCCTCTATTACTGTCGCATTGGGTGATGCACTAGAAGAAAATCATTTTGGTCAATTTGCTCTCAACCTATTGGCAGCAAGCTACCGCTTTGACAAGTACAAATCTGAGCAAGCCACTCCAGTTCTGACCGACGTTTATTTGCTTGCTGATGAAGCATTACAGCCTGCGCTAGCATTTGCAAAATCAGTGTTTGCAGGGCAGAGTCTGACTCGCGATGTAGCCAATGAACCAGGTAACATCTGCTTCCCAGCTTATATGGCAGAAAAAGCCCAAGAGCTTGCAGTAGCCTATCCTGACCTATTAACAGTGAAGGTGCTAGGTGAAGATGAGATGTCAGCATTGGGTATGGGCTGCTTTTTGTCTGTTGCACAAGGCTCTACCAAAGAAGGTAAGCTTGTACTTATGGAATACCGCGGTAAGTCTGACTTCAGTAGCGATGCTGGCTCTAATAAAGCGGCGACTAGCAGTGCCAAAGTCAGCGGTGGTCTAAAAGCATTGGCTGATAAACTACCAACTAAAAAGTCTGCTAAAAATACTGATACAACCAGCACTGACTTATCAGCTGCAAATGATGATGCACCTATCGTATTGGTCGGTAAAGGCGTAACGTTTGATTCAGGCGGCATCTCTATCAAGCCTGGTGCAGCGATGGATGAGATGAAGTTTGATATGGGCGGCTCAGCATCAGTGATCGGTACAATCAAAGCATTGTGTGAATCGCGTTTACCAATCAACGTAGTCGGTGCGTTAGCCTGTGCTGAAAATATGCCATCAGGTGATGCGACCCGCCCAGGCGATATCGTTAAAGCCATGAATGGTCTATCGGTTGAAATCTTGAATACGGATGCTGAAGGTCGCTTAGTACTGGCTGATACTTTATGCTATGTACAGCGCTATCAGCCAAAAGCCATCATTGATGTTGCTACCTTGACTGGCGCTTGTGTGGTTGCACTTGGTCATGTACGCTCAGCAGTCTTTAGTAATAACGAAGACGTATTGTTTGAGCTAGAAAACGCCAGTAACTTATCAGGCGACCTTGTTTGGCATATGCCGTTGGATGATGAGTATCAAGCACAGCTCGAATCACCTATCGCAGATCTACAAAACATCGGTGGGAGAGCTGCTGGTGCCGTCACTGCCGCTTGTTTTTTATCTCGCTTCATCGAAGAAGGCCAGGCATGGGCGCATTTAGACATCGCTGGTACAGCATGGAACTCAGGCAAAGACAAAGCAGCCACTGGTCGCCCAGTACCATTATTTATGCAATATCTAAAAAATAGTGCAGATATGGCCTAGTCAATCAATGACAGTCAATCAACGACCGTCAATTTATGAAAGTTACTCTATAAAAGTCACTCTATGAAAACTATTTTATGAAAATTAGCTTTTATGTTCTAAGTGAGAATAAGGCCCAAGAAATCTTGGGCTTTATTTGTCAACTGACCCAAACGGCGCTTAACAAAAGCACTCAGTCGCTGCTGATTCTGATCGAAGATGAAGCGTTACTATCGTCGCTTGACGAGGCGCTATGGGCACAAGATTCTACAAGCTTTATACCACATCAACGTCTTTTGGATGCATCTAAAGATACTGATTTAGATACTGATTTAGATACTGCCAACACTGATAAACAGTCACAATCGCTAGCACCCGTCCTACTGGGGAGTTACATGCCAGCTGATTTCAAAGGTATCGTATTGAATACTACGATACATCCTATAAATAGTTTTATGGCAGTAACTTATAACGCCAAACCAACTCGAGTACTTGAGCTGATAAAACCTGATGCAACCAGTGTTCAAGAAGGTCGTAATAAGTATAAAGCTTACCAACAACTGGGCTATGAGCTGACTCATTTCAAAGTCTAAGGTACAGCCTGCGCCATAATTCCTCTTCATTTCTCACGACAAGCACGGTTTCTCCTCAGAGAATATGCGCCAATTTTTCTCATACTAAGCATAGCCCTCCACCTTGCTCACCTATGTTCGTTCGTGGTAAAGGTAGGCGCTTATCCCAAAAAATGCTACCATCCTTCGATTAATTTTTTGTTTTCACTACAAAAGTCTTATTTACAGTCGAATTATTTCCAAATGGCAACCGAGCAACACTGCGTATTTTAAGCAAAGTTAACACGGTAGCCATTTATCAATAACTTGGAATATTGACTAAATCGAGGATGTATAGATGCGTTCACTAATTGCGATGTACCAGCGTATAGGGCTAGTGCCGCTCATTATTATTGGTTTGATTTTAGGGGTGTTGATTGGTTGGCAAGCACCAGACATCGGCATTGCATTAGGATTATTGGGCACGCTGTTTGTGGGTGCGTTAAAAGCTGTTGCTCCAATACTGGTATTTGTCTTGGTCATGGCTGCTATCAGCCAACATCGTAGCGGCAACAAAGTTTATGTCAAACCAGTACTCATTATGTATATGTTCGGCACTTTTTTGGCTGCGCTGACTGCGGTAGGTGCGAGCTTTTTATTCCCGACTAACTTAGTGTTGATAAATGCGACGATTGAGCAAGTACCACCAGCCAACTTAGAAGCCGTATTGACCAACTTACTGATGAACTTGGTGGCTAACCCTATCAACGCCATCGCTGAAGCCAACTATATTGGTATTCTGGCATGGGCCATCATCATCGGCTTTGCACTACGTCAAGCCAGCGATACTGCACGCACAGTGGTCAGTGATTTTTCTGATGCTATCTCGCAAGTGGTCAAATGGATCATTGCTCTAGCACCTTTCGGTATTTTAGGTTTGGTAGCGAATACTGTCGCTGAAACAGGTTTTGTTTCTTTGGCAGGTTATGCACGTATCTTGATGGTACTCATCGGCTGTATGCTATTTATCGCGTTGGTCGCCAATCCTCTTATTGTACTGGTCAAAACAGGAAAAAATCCTTATCCGCTCGTATTCAGATGCCTACGTGAATCAGGGATTACAGCGTTCTTTACCCGTAGCTCGGCAGCCAATATTCCAGTCAACATGAACCTTGCCCGAAAACTGGGTCTGCATGAAGACACTTATTCAGTGACCATTCCACTGGGTGCCACTATCAATATGGCAGGTGCGGCGATTACGATTAACGTCTTAACGCTTGCAGCGGCACATACTTTAGGTATCGAAGTG
>NZ_JBQSVL010000070.1:0-16041 GCF_052376215.1 Psychrobacter sp. AOP7-B1-24 | reverse complement strand
GTAAGTAGATGGCTTCTGACTTTCTTTTATCATTTGGCAGCCTGTTAAGCCAATAGTCACAAAAAAACAAGTTGATAAAAACAAAGCTTTATTTCTCATACCATCCTCTCCTTATAAGTAAAAAACCACTCAAAAACAAACTTATTACTTACTAATATCGTCAAATAAAAACAGCACTTCTAGTATTAATATATAAATATTTATGAATATAATTATGATTCAATATAGTTAGATAGGGTGGAAATTTAAAAACCCCTTAAACTTAGGTGTTTATTACGTAACACTGTATACAAATATATAATACAGACTAAATAAACACAACACATAAAACCCAATAAACTATTTACCAATCTCAAAAAATTTAATAAAAATACTTGAAAATCTTTTATATAAATACGTATTTATATTTTTATCATATTTAATTTTTTGAATATAAAAAATATTGAATATTTAAAAACCTCATTAAAAATACATGACTTTTTAGGTCGTGTCCCAACACTGAAAGTAGCCATAAAAATGAGATAAATAGCATTTAAACAAGGAAAATAGTGCAGATAATATCGAGATATTAGCAAGCCACTTGACGCAGCTTGGTAAATATTTAGCCATTTTTAGCCCATTTAATATTTATTGTTCAAATTGAGGACACACCCTAGAGATAGTAAAACGAGTATGTAGCCTTAAAAACATACAAATATAAAAAAGCCACGATACATGTTTGTATCGTGGCTTTTTTGATTATAAGAGTCAGCTTGTTCTACAATTTTATATTAACTACCTCTAACGCTCACCCAGTCCTTCTGAGAAGGTCTTAGTAATCGGTTTCGTTAGATACGATAGCACAGAGCGCTCTTGCGCTTTGATATCAACAGAGGCCGTCATACCTGGTTTAATCACGATCTCATCACGACGACCTGCAAACTCAGCGCCTGTGATGTGTATTTGTACACGGTAATAAGGCTCTTCACCCTCAGGTGTCTGCTCCATCAGCGTATCCGGACTGATATAGACCACACTACCATTCATAGCGCCAAAGATAGAATAGTCATAGGCATCGAGTTTCACACTAGCGACCTGCTTCTCTTTCACATAAGCAATATCTGCTGGGCTTACTTTTGCCTCAACGATAAGGTCACTACTGGTTGGTAGTATCTCCATGATAATCTCACCAGGCTTCACAACCCCGCCGATCGTCGTAATAAGAATGTTATTCACTTTACCATCTGTGGGTGCAAATAATTTTTTCTCACCCAATACTTGTGAATAGTCACGTAGTTGTTCTAACTCAACATCGAGTTCTTCTTGGGCCTCAGTCATCTCTGTCTGTGCTTCTTCAAAGTACTTATTCTGCTTGTTGGTGATTTGCGCTTGAATCTCGGCTACTTGCCGACGCAGCTTAATTACATCCGCTTGACTGACATCACCATAGGACAGTAAAGGCTCGTTCATGCTCAACTCTTGCTTTGCCAGTACCATCATCTTTTGTAGTGAGCTGACATCTTGATCAATCGCTTGACGACGTCTGTTATATAGCTGTGTTTGGTTTTCGATAAACTCACTATAGTTTTTAATAGACTCTGGAAACACTAAAGGCTTTTCAAATATTTCAGCTTCTAATCGTGCAAGTTTGGCTTTTAGCGCTGCTATTTTTGATGCTGAGTTGGCGACTGCTGCTTGTGCTCGTTCTTCTTCTAGCGTGACGAGCAGCTGACCTTTTTTGACCTCTTGACCTTCTTTTACCAAGATATTGGTTAACACGCCACCTTCCGCTGCTTGAATATCTTGTGTCCGCGCACTGGCAATGACCGTCGCTGAAGCCCGCGTTACTTGATCGATTTGAGCGAAATATGCCCAGACCACCAGTACTAAGATGCCAATCAAAGCACCCCAAATGATGATACGTGTGCGCCCAACTTTCGGATCATGAGTTTTGTGCTGATAGTTATTCATGGTCTTTTCCTAGATTGTCGCTACTGTCATCATTATTTGCTGACGTCTTTTTATTACTAATGACTGTCACTTTAGGTTTACTCACTTTAATAGATTTTTGATTGGGTTTTTGCTGTGTGTCATTGCCTTGTAGTTTTGCTAATACTTGTGCTTTAGGGCCATCCATAACAATTTGCTGATTGTCCATGATAATAATACGATCAACTAACTGTAGCAGCGGCATTTTATGAGTTGCCACAATTAAGGTCTGCCCTGCGCCAAATTCTTTTTTAAGGACATCAATACACTGCACTTCTTGGCGATTGTCCATGGATGCCGTTGGCTCATCCATCAGTAGTATAGAAGGCTTGGTTAATAGCAGACGAGTAAAGGCAACCAGTTGTTTTTGTCCTCCTGACAATCCTTTACCACCCTCACTAATCGGTAAGTCCAAACCACTAGAATGACTGGAAACAAGTTTTATCAACCCAGTTTTAATAAGCGCATCACGTATGACATCATCGCTCGGCGCTGGTAATCCAATCAATAAATTTTCACGCAAAGTGCCTTCAAACAACCTGTGGTCCTGCTGTAGATAACCTAGCTGCTCACTCAGTGACTCACGGCTAATCTGCTGAATATCAAGACCATCTAATAATATGCGGCCTTGCGTTGGTGCATATAAGCCAGACAGCACTTTTAACAGCGTTGACTTACCAGAACCAATCGGTCCCAGCACGGCAATTCGTTCACCTGCTTTAATGTTGAGCTTATTAATAGCCAATGCTGGTTGATCGTTGTTTTGATAATTAAAAGTGACTTTATCAACATCAAAATTACCGGATATTTGGCTCGGTGATAGCGGATGACTAACACCATGATTGTCTTGCTGTAGTGAGAACAACTGCTCAATATTGAGCTTAGCCGCTTTGGCATGTGAAGCCTGTACCAATAACCCTGGAATACTCATGACAGGTGCTAAAATACGACCGCCCAAGATCGAGCAGGCAATCAAACCACCCATCGTCATATCACCTGACATCACCACAAATGAACCCACAATCACAATACCTACATAGCTGGTCTGTTGAATCATCTGCGATAAATAGCTTAAATTATCGTTGGCATGCTTCATGTCCAGATCATTTTTGGTGGTGATATTCATCACATCAAGCCAGCGCGATAGAAATTTCCAATTACCTGCGCCGGCCTTAATGGTCTCGACACCTTCTACAGTCTCAACCAAAATACCTGTCTTACGATAAGAAGCTGATGCACCAATGGATGCGATCTTGTCGATTTTTTTGCGAGCACTCCACCCTAATATAATTGCCACTATAGCCGCGATAATAGGTACTAAAGCTACTAAGGGATTACCAATTATGACGATCAAAGACACAAAAATAATCGACATTGGGATATCGACAAGACCAAATAAAGTGCTAGCAGTATAAAACCCTCGCACTTGCTCATAGCCACGCAGCTGTGCGGCCATCGAACCTACTGATCCTGGCATCTGATCAATACGCACATTCAATAGTCGCTGAAAGACCTCACGTGATAGATACTGATCAAGATTGACCACAACTTTATCCATGATTTTTGAACGCGCAAACTTCATAAATGTTTCAAATAAAATGACCAGCCCTACACCACTTGCCAAGATAATTAAGGTGTACTCACTACGCGTCGGAATCACACGATCATAAACCTGCATAGAAAACAGTGACACGGCTAACGCGAGCATGTTGATCAAAAACGATGCCACAACAGCTTCAACAATGATGCCGCGATAGTTTTTGAGGTCTTTTTTTAGTAGCTGATCGAATGAGGACTGTTTGCGTTTGCTCGGCTCTTGTTCTAGACGAACCCGAAGCGAATGCACAAAGTCAGTACCTGCATGTGCAGTAACGACGTCAGATTGCTTAAAATCCCATTTTCCTTGTGGATTCAGCTGCTGAATAATACCCCAACCCTGTGTTGGATGCAGTGCCAATAGTGGCAAAAACGCGGCATCAGGTACTGGCAGTGCTTCGGGCAATTGCTCAATACCTAATTGCTCTAGCACCTGTACAATGTCTGCAAGCGTTGATATGTCTTTTTGCTGATAGATAACACCTTGCAATCTGACATTATCAATAGGATACCCTTGTTCTGTCAGCAAAGTACGCAATGCATTTGCTAGTGACAACGCATGTGCGTCTAGTGGCTCATTGGGTGTGGTTGAGAGTTCTGTCGTGGTATCTGCTGGTAGCTCACTATCCGATGTTTGATCATTAGAGGCTGGAACCGGTGTGCTCATGATAAGTATATCCCATGGATTAAGCTGGTAATGAATGATGAAACAATGCGTAGAAATGATTGTGCACAAAAACGAATTATTTATAAATGTATGGCTAATTTATGGAATATCAGTTAGTAGCCCTGTATTACCATCGCTACTGCTAGGATAGTCATAGGCATCATAGGCGTCGTCAATAGGGTATGTCACCACACCATTATCTGAACTAGTGACAGGTTGTATGGCTGAGCTATCTACCTGCTGTGTTGTACTGTCTTGACGCTTTAACCAATTTTTGACAGGATTTAATGGCGTAAATAATGGGTCTGGCTGCCGGCTTTGATCAAATTTTTGCCACGACATCATGCCAAAATCAACTTGCAACTTATAATAAGATGCAATTATTGAGGTTTGGATTTCAACCAATTGTGCCTGATACTGCGAATGCTCACGTACTGCGTTGAGGACCTCTAACCAAGACTTTCGACCCGCAATGAACTGACGACGATAGGAGCTAACGACAATCTGAGCACCTGCAACGGCTGCAATCAACGAACGCTCTTGATCTTTCGCACTGGCGAATTGCTGATATTGCGTCTGTATGGTTTCGAGCACTTCCCTCCTTGACGCTTCTTTTGACTGCTCTAAACTGTTGACCCGAGAAGCTGAGGCTTTTGCTAATGCTAGGCTAGAAAACCCTGCGCCTGGACTGTAACTGAGTCCAACTGAAAACGCTCCTTCATTATTGCTATCATCATCATGGTAATAATCATACGCATACTGTGCATATAATGTTGGATAGCTAGAGGACTGCTGCGACTTAACGCCCTGCTTGGCGGCTTCGACTTGATACTGTTCTTTAACCACCGTAGGATTATAAAAGCTGGCTTGATCAAAAGCCATTTTTTCAAAATCTTGCGAATAGCTCTTAGCACGACTAACGAGCTCAGTTAAATTCTGTGCGGGCAGGTCTGTGGCTGATAGTCTGCGACCCGTAATTTGCTGTAATCTTGCAATGGCAATACGCTGCTGCTCAACGGTTCCTTGATAAGAGTTTTGCTCCTGCAAAATGCGATTGGTTACTAAATCCAACTCGATACGGGCAGAAACACCTTGACTCACACGGCGCTTCATCATTTCCTCAAACTCCGCCAACAACTGCAGATTGTCATAATACACCTGCTGTTGAGCGACAGCCGTCATATAGCTTTGCCATGCCTCAATCGTGGTTTTGGCGACTTCGTTTTGTTTCTCGTAAACGGTTTCTGTTGCTGCTTTATCGTCAAATATTGCTTGGTTAACATCAGCAGTCAGCTTGCCTCCAGTCCACAACGACTGGCGTAATTGAAACTGTGATATCTGACCATCATCGTTATCGTACCCTGATGAAACGCTAGGCTCGGGCAACATATTGAGCTTGGCCGCGCGTATGCTTTCTGTGGTTGCTTGTTGCTCTGCACGTGCTGAACCAACTAAAGGGTGGGTTTGTATGGCTTGAGTAATAAGCGTATTCATATAACCATCAGATTCCGCGAATGCTGCGCTTGATAGAGACATTAGCAACAAACCGCATGCCACGCCATAATACCTACGTATAGCTACAACTACCATATGGGGCAGCCCTCTTGTCAATGGTTCGTAATAATAACCTTTCATTTAGTTTGGCTCAGTCCTACTTTAATAAAATACAGAATTACAATGATTTAAAATCAGAAGTCTGTCACTATTCATGCAATATATGGTCGATTCAATCTAAAAGTAGTACAAGGCAACCGAGTGTAGATGTATATGTGATACTTCAAGCGAGGTTAACGCTGTAATACTTTTATAGTGGAATGACTATACTTGCTATAACTAGGTTGTAGTTTATACCATGTCTGTAAATAACTAAACACTCATATTTAATAAACACTTGCCCGTTTTGGACCTAGTTGATTTTATAGACTTGACGATAAGTTTTTGGAACATGTTAACTGATATGTATTTTCGATGTGGGGATTAAAACCATGACTCAACACTTACCACCTATCCCACCTACTAAACCAAAAGACCGTACAATGCTCGCTATTGTATTGGCTATACTGCTACATCTATTGATGGCTATTATCATCTACTTCGCTGTCTTTGCGGATAAACCATCAACTTCAGAAGTGTCTACAAAGCCGTCAGTAGCTATACCTACAGTATCAGAAGACCCAAAACCAGCACCTGCTAACAGCATAGTATCAAATGATATTGAAAATACTGAACAGCCTAGCACAATGCCAGCGCCATCGAATAGCTCTAATAAGACAACCGTTATCAATAAACAGATAGTCAGCAATAATACGACCATACAAACACAGCCGCTCCCAAGCAAAGAGAGTAACAACGCTGAGGCATCAGTACCGACCAGTCATGATAACGTGCCAGCGACCAAAAAACCAACGCCTAACGATCAAAACGGACAAGCTGAATACACACTTAAAAAGACCGAAGAATATGAACAACTGGATGATGATATCGATGCAGATAGCGAACAGCTATCAAAACTCATTACAGAAGTTCGAAAACGTAATCAAACTCAGATCCAACAGCATCAAACCGACAAAAAAACAACTACAAGCACTGACGATATACCTATGGTCGATTACGACTACCCTATTACGCCCATTACATCTGCACCTGTACCAACAACACCGTCAATGAATCAAAATAAGTCAGTCGATAATATCAAGCCTATTGAGCAGTCACAAACACACACTGATGATGATTAAAAATACAGACAAAAAAATCAACAGTAATACTGGATGCCGACACAAAAACCCTAAACTCAGAACCAAAAACGCCCTAACTCATTAGGGCGTTTTTGGTTATTTAGCGTATATAAACAGATATCTATTTATCAGCGTCATTATATGACTGTGGTTGTGATATCTGTATCAATATATAGTGAAACACTTGAATCTGCCGTACTTTGATACAGATCATATCCCGCTTGATCCGACGTTGTCTGCTGCTCAAACTCTGATGTCAGTGATACTGTATCGCTATTATTACCATCAACAAATAGCTGATTATTGCTATCCGTTATCTCAAGCACATCACTGGTCGATAAGTTGGTCAGTGACTGCGCGCCATTGCCTAACATATCAATGGTTTCGATACTCTCAAATACTGATGAATCAAAGCCACTAAAATCGATACTGGTACCTGCCTCATCGATGAGTAACGTATCACTGCCATCACCACCATTAATGACCAGATCATCAGCATCAAACACGATAGTGTCATCACCAGCACCGCCATCAATCGTATCAGCACCTACACCGCCACCGATCGTGTCATTACCAGCACCACCATTAATAACATCATCACCTGCGCCGCCATTAATGGTGTCATTACCTGCACCGCCATCAATCGTATCATCATCAGCACCGCCGTTGAGGGTGTCATTACCTGCGCCACCATCAATCGTATCATTACCACCGCCACCAGTAATCGTGTCATTGCCAGCGTTACCCGTTAAGGTATCATCTCCCGCATCGCCATTCAGGGTATCTTTACCGCTACCACCGATAAAGGTGTCATTGCCATCACCACCAGAATAAGTAACCGCTGAAGTTTGATCAACTGAAATCAGGACGTCATCTTCCGTCGTACCATTGAATACTAGCGTCGAACCAACATCAACATCAATATCTTGAACTGCGGTAGTCAGGGTATCGTTATTAGCCGATTCAACCGTTTGTAGGCTGATCTGTAACGTCCCATTATACGGTGCACCGCCTTTTATAAGCAAATCGTTCAGCTGTGTTGGTGTAACGCCTATAATGGTATAAGTACTAGTAGCCGCATCAAACGTAACACTGTTTAGAATAGTGCCACTTTTGGTTTTCACATCGAGCACGTTGCCATACAGATTAGTGCCCGTCAATATTACATTAACCGTTTCACTACCATCAATATCGACCATATCTGCATTCAGATTCAGCGATGTCCATTTACCTTGAGAGCCAAGAACAGCAGTAGGGTTGAAGTCGATATCATCAGCAACAGGCGTCACATTTAGATCTATCATCAGGGGGTCACTGGCCATACCATTATTATTAATCACTGTCATCTCGATATCTTCAACGACACCGCTGATATTTTCTGGAGGTGCAATAAATATATTGTCCGTCTCACCTGCAGCACCGCTATTAACATTTTCCAATTTACTGGTATCAATTGACCATGAGTTATTACCGTTGCCATCTGAGTCACCATTATTACTGGCCAATACAACATCTCCTGCTGTATTGGTATAATAAACCAGATAACCATTAGGTACTTCATCAAGCGTAATCGCGGCAGCCGAGTCGTTTTCATCAACGACATTTATCTTGTAGTCTATCGCAATCTTGGTATCTTCATCACCAGTTGCTACCGCATCTACCGCATCATAAGCAATTGACAAATTATCAGGCTGCGCCGCAACTGCAACATCATAGCTGTGCTTATAGGTTAGTGTCCCGCTATCATGTCCACTGATACTGTTAACCTCGGTATGCGCGGCATAAACATTAATGGTTGCTGTACCGTCTTCGTTCTCAGCCGGTGTGTAGTTAACGGTAATACTATCAGCAGGGTTAATACCATCGATAGCCGCATCGGTGTCTACCACATCTAGCACATAATACGTGCCAGCTGGGATATCATCTACCTGACCGTCTACTAAAGTTACTTCAACCAATGCAGTGCCACTATCGTCAGTGAGTGCACCTGTTGTGCCCTTATCATTGGTTAAACCGGACTCATCGAGTTGTAAATAAAGCTTACCATCAACAAGGGACACATAATCGCCATCAGCATCGTTGGTTAAGTCGATAGTAATGGCGACAGGAGTATCTTCATCCGTTGAAACCGTTGTCGTCTCACCATCGTTATTGATTGGGTCTGTGATGGGTTTTATTTCGACACTGACATCAATATCAGTACTGGTTTCTAGCCCTACATTGTTTAGTGCTGTAAATTCCACACCAAAACTCAGATCTTGACTGGTGTCAGTCGTATCATTGGTGCTGAAATCTACAGGTGGTGTCAACGTGACCGCAGCAAGTGCGTCATTGGGCGTTAGACCATTGGCATCATCAACACTAACTAGCCATTGACCGCCGACCTCCTGTACGGTGACCGCTGGGTTGGCACTGCTCAACAAGACACCGTCAGGCAAGTCAGTGAGTGAGAAGCTGTAAGAGCTTACCGTGGTTGCCGTCGCCGCCTCAAGTGTGGCATTGATCACATCAGACAATATAACAGTACCATCTTCTGTCTGAGACAGTGATGGTCCCGGCTCAAGTGTTGCTATCAACTCAGGATCGACCGGATCTACACCTGTACCATCTCTATCTAAATTGATCACGAAAGTATCAGATACACGTGCTTCACTACCGTTTAAGCCGTCTCCATTAATATCTTGAGTAATACCAGTGACTGTCACTGTAAAATCACCTTCAGGAATATTGGCGGTATTTGGATCGCGGGTGAGTTGAAGCGTATAGGTTGGTGCGGTGTCAGTAATCTCAGTATCTATTACATCTACATACCATGTACCACCAGATAAGATACCACCCTCTACAATCACACCGTCAGGCACATCTGTTATCTCCAAGCGCGTAAATGACTCTGTGTTATCTTGATCGTCTGAAGATAATGAGACAATAACCTCGGCACTATTGTTATCATTATTGCTATTAATAATGATGCTGTTGTCGGTTACATCTAATCCAATACTAGGTGCATCTGTCACTGCTTGGAAAGTAACATCGATATTGGCATTGCCTGTTATTGATGTGCTGCTAATCGTCGAGTTATCTGCTAATGACGCCGTATCAGTATAAGTGTAATCAAAAGGTATAGTGACATTATCATCGCTATGACGCTTGTCATCATCATACATAATCTCAATGAGCTGATCTGGCGTATAGACATACGTCTCACCTGCCACCAGTGGGACCTCAGTACCATCAACACGCAATGCGACGTCTATACCAATTAAATCATCAGCTTTTATCGTGATGGTTTCTAGTGCTTCATAACCAATGGCACTATTGGCTGAATCTGTCGTATCACTGCTAACAAAGGCAGCAAGGAAATTAACAGTCGTCCAAGTATCTTCTACAGCGAGCACTTGCGGATCATTAACCACGCCATCAGCGGCATCAGGCGTAACCACAACAGATACGGTTTGAGTGTTATGCGTAGCGCTATTACCAGAGACTGTTTCGGTCGTGGTGCCTGTGATAGTGAAATCTACTTCACCAGCAAAGTTATCAGGAGTGACCAGTTGGGCTGTACCATCTTGTAGAGATTCTAAAGACACAGACCAACTACGAGTATCGCCACTGCCACCTAAAAACACAGCACCTGCAATATCAAACCCATCTGGCACGCCTGTTACTTTATAAGTAACCTGCTCTGCCGCTGGAATGTCACCATCATACGGCGCAATCGCAGAAGCATCATCAAAAAACGCTGATAACGATATGAGGTTACTGTTATCCAGTACGTCTTCTGCGATAGTATAAGTGTAGGCGGTACCATTAACATCAACGGTTGCTAGCTCATCGTTTAAGATAAGATCGGCTTGACCGAAGACACGGATAGGTAGATTCAGTACCGCACTAGGCGCGCTAACATCACCATCACTCTCCACACTCACTGTAGATACTTTCAGGTTGACAGTACCACTATAGTTTTCAGCTGAGACAAAGTATAGATTGTCTACCACATTGGTATAATCGGATATTGTCACTGAACCACTGCTGGTATCTAACAGCGTTATGGTGCCACCGTCATCGACATACAGCTGCGCGCCTACCGGAATATCGTTGATGGTTACGTTATAAACTTCAGATCCATCATTATCACGCGAGCTTGGGCGAATATTTAGTGCAATACCATCTTCAGGAGTAACTTCAGTTCCGATAACACCTGTTGTTACATCGCCCACATCTGCAGCGGTGGCACGCTCATTATCATTGATAATTGCCTGATCTTCAAAACCAGTTGCAGGATCAACACCCAGTGAGACAACATCTGCAACCCCTTTAACAGTAAAGGTTAGGAAGCTTTCGCCACTAGTAGCTTCAACCATGGCATTAGTATCTTCATCAAAATCTTGGGTTTTTGCCTCAACTTTGATGGCTGTGACAAAATCAGGAGCAAGATTGTAATCACTATAATCTTCGGGCCCTGTGATAGTCACTGTATCCAAGTATTCAATAGGGATATCAACACCGTCACCATTATCGGTCAGACTAATCTCTTCTGCACCATTATTATAAGTAAACACTGCGCCCACAACTGAGATAAAGCTGTCAGCATCTTTGTTGCCAAAGGTCATATGAGCATAAGTATCTTCAGAAGTATCTTGGTTAGACCAGCCAGCTTCTAGATCAAAATTATTGTAATTAAGAGCAAAAGGAAGGTCTTCATCAGCGTTGATATCAATATCATTGAGATCAATAATATAAACGTGGTCAGGATTGAGGGTTAAATCATCCGTACCATCACCATCAGTATCGCTGCCAACAACTTCGGCTACTGGAGTGATGGTAACGGTTTTGTCTAATGTGGTTGTGTTAGAAACTGTGCTACCACCATCATCATCAGTATCTGATGTGGTTACAGTAAAGGCAAAGTCAGCATCGGTTGAAGACTGCGCAGGCGGCGTAATAGAGAAGTCTTGTAGATAGGTATCTAAATCAAGATTGTCGTTTGCCGTGATACCACTGATGGTAATTGTAGTACCTCCAACTGCTCCTACTACAGGGCTACCACCATCGTTATAGGTCCAACCTTCAGGTAAGACAAAGCTAATCTCAGTGATCGTTTCAGCACCAGCACCATTTTGAGTATCCGACACTGTAAAGCCAAAATCATCAAGCGTGATGACATTGTCTTCTATGGTGGTCACGTCATTGGCAGTCACTTGACCCGCAACTGGTGTCACAGTCATATCTACCGTCACTGTGCTGATAAGCTCAACAGTAGCATCTCTCTGATTGCCTGTAGTACTCGAGTCAAGATCAGAATCACGATCATGATCTTGGGTATATAACGATACAGTAATACTCTCCATATCTTGTGAATTATAATCAGCTGACTTGATGCTAATCTGCGGCTCTGAACTAGATCGAACGCGTAAGTCAGTAGCAGTAACATCATCGCTTGTATTGGTAGTAGTACCTAGCAATACCTGACCATTACTATCCGCAGTGTACTCAGTCGCCGTGCTACTACCCGCCTCAGTGAATGAGACTACAGCATCTGGCTGCAAGCCGCTAATGACGAAACCATAGGTCTCACGATTTTGACCATTATTTATTAAATCACCAAAATTGGTGGTAATTGGTAAGTCAATATATTCACCTTCATTGACGGTGGCAGTTAAGGTATCTCCCGTTACGTTTGCTGCACCCGACTGATAGCCAAACTCACTGAAATTATCGCCACTTTGGTTATTGCCACTAGTATCAGTCACCGCTTGCACATCAATATCAATAGTGACGGTACTTTCTGCACCATCAACATCAGAACCATTTACTTTTGCAATATCGCCATTATTATCCACTTCATATTCTGTCACTGATATCTCAAAAGAGATGTTAGTGGCGTCATCGGCAGCTGGCGTAAGCGTCATCGCTTCAAAGTCAGCAATGGTCATTGAGTAATCTGCAGACGCATCAGTAATGCCATTAAGGAAAATATCACTGTCAGTTAAGAAAATGGTAATCGGATTACCATCCGCATTGATAGCATTGTCGGTAGAGTTATTACCACCATAATTTAGGGTAGCGCCATTTGGTATATCCGCTAAGGTAATCAAGCCAATGCGTTCAGGGCTGTCATCGGTATTGCTGCTTAAATCTGTACTGTCTGCAATAACAGGGGCCGTTAGACCTAAAGCAACAGTCGTATCTTCATCAGTGGTAATTTCATTAACACCTGTCTTATTACTACCAATATCTGGGGCATCTGAGACTGGGTTGACGGTGATGGTTAGCGTTTCTGTACCGCTTTCTGGGGTTGCAGCATTAGGACCGTTGCTTACCGAAATAGTCACTACTGGCACTGTGCCGCTAAAGTTTGCGGCAGGCTCAAAGGTATAGCTGCCATCTGTATTGATGGTCAGCTCACCAATGGTCACGCCATCTATAGTAACGGGATTAGCAGCACCTGTACTAAAGGTAGCTGCCATACCATCAACGGTGTAACTATCAACAGTAAACTCTGTATTAACATCAGGATCTGCAGTGTCGTTTGCAAAAATACCATTGGCCGCCGTCACTGATAGTGTGGCGTCTTCATTGGTACTGTTTATGTCATCTACCAGCGCGATACCATCATCAGTACCTGTGATGGTCACCTCAACATAACGAATATTACTGGTGCTGATTTCGTTACCATTTGCCACTGTGGTGACGCCTTCGTTATCGTCAACCTGTACGGCATAACGAATGGTGATGGTTTCTCCTTCAGGGATAAAATCAATAACGCTAGCCGCAGCATTAATACTCCAGCTTCCCGTATCAAAACTCCCCGAATCATTGTCTGCGGTAAAGATGCTTGATAAAGCGGCTTTTTGCGCAGCTGTTAATGGGTTGGCATTGGTAAATGTCGAGTTATTTGGGTCATAGACATAAATATTTTCTGCCGATATTTCACTAATCGTCGGCTCATCGCTGTCATCAGTATCTGTAAAGCTGATGGTGCCGGTTCGAGTAATCGCAACATCATCAGCCTGCTCGGTGATGGCGGCTGCGGTTTCGATAATATTATTACCATTAGCAACATTAGTGATGACAGGTCTATCATTGGTACCATTGATGGTGACAGTCAAAGTGGTCGTACTGGTATCGCCATCAGCATCTGTAATGGTGTAATTAAAGGTTTCGGTTAAACTCTCATCTATAGCAAGATATTGTGCCGCGTCGTTATCAAGATCATAACTATAGCTGCCATCTGCATTTAGTGAGAGCACACCATAATCGCCTTGTGTATTGCCGCCTACTGTACCCACTACCGTGGTAGATGTTACTGACTCTACAGCCGTAACGAGTGTGGCGTCTGCCCCTAAACTGTCGGCAGCATCTGTCGCAGCGGCACCAGTAGCCGTCAGCACGTTACCCGTTACTTTGTCTGTTTCTTCAGTAAGGCTATTGGTGTCTGGATTGGCGACAGGTGCTGTGTCAATAATTCGAATATCTAACGTGTCAGATGATGTGCTACCTGCGCTGTTGGTTAGGCTGACGGTAAACTGGTCTAATACGTTGTCACCAGCGGTGTTGTGCGTTTCGGCACTGCCATCTTCGGTATATGTATAAGTGAGCGCACCTGTGGCTGAATTGTAACCGGTAATAACCAGTTGGCCTTCACTACCATTAATAATGACAGGGTTGGCCACAGTGGCTGTGGTTACATCTGTATTGTTGATGGTTAAAGCAGTAACGCTTTGCAGGTTACTGATATTAATAGCACCATTGATCGTGTTACCCGTGCCTTCAACCACGCTATTATCTTGTGGTGTTGTGGCGGCATCAGTATCGTCAATGCTGATGGTTGGCGCGGTATTGTTATCGGTAATGGCCGTGGTAACGCTTGCTTGCGTGTTATCAATACTGGCATTGAGTGACGGGTTTGATAACGCGATAGTATAGTTTTCAGAATTTTCAAACAGGGTGTCGTCAGTAATGGCAACCGTGACTGTTTTGGTTACCTCACCTGCTGCAAAGGTCAACGTGCCCGAGCTTGCAGTATAATCAGCACCAGCCGTGGCCGTACCATTACTGGTGGCGTAATCAACCGTTACAGCCGTTGAGGATGGGTTGGTTAAGCTAACAGTATAAGTGACGGTACCGGCATCTTCATCGACAACAGTCGCACCAACAATCGAAACAACAGGCGCAGCATCGTTATCAACAATAGTGCCAGTCGTCGTACTTGGCATGACTTGGTCTGTTGCGCTTGCAGTTAAGGTGATGGTTTCATCTGGCTCATCAATATTGTCGTCCGCTGTGGGTACACGCACGATAATGCCATCCGTGCTATTAGCGGGAACATTCACACTAAAGGTGCCATCTGTAGCAACCATAACCGTGCTAAAGGTGTTACCGCCATCTAGGCTTATTGATACTGGTGTGCTGGTATCGGTACCAAGTACCGCAGTGCCATTTGCTAACGTTAATGCGACGGTGGTAGCAGACTCAGATACATTGCTTAAATCGACAGTAAATTCGAGCGAATCGCCTTCAGTGACGCTATCGCCTGTGACAATTGCCACTGGTTTGTCGCCCTCGGTGTTGCTGCCATCGCTTGGATCTGCGGCATTATCAGACTCATCTAAGACGGTGCCTGTGGCAATGGTGCTGTCAATGTCTGCATTGTCTGCACCAGTGATTAAGAAGCTGAGCTGCTCACTGTTTTCATAAACATCATCATTGACGGTGGTAACTGTGATAGCAGGCGCTGCGGTACTGCCTGTTGGGATGTTTACGTCAAGTACGGTGGTGCCATCAAGTACGTCTTGAATGGCGGTGTCACCTGTAATGGTGACTTGGTCGCCTGCGGTGTTGGTGTAGACAATCGAGGCGATGTCTGCTGCTTCTATGTCACTGCTAGGGTCAACCGCTACTTGTACTGTGGTGTCAAGGTTACTTAGGTTGTCTTGGCTGACGGTATAACTTAAGACGTTGTCGATGCCTTCTATGGCGGTGGCGTCAGTGGCGGTAATACTCACGCTCGGTTTGTCGCCTGCGTTGAGGGTGCCGTCTGTGGCATCTTCATCAAAGATGGTGGCGACATCACTG
>NZ_JBQSVL010000069.1:0-16553 GCF_052376215.1 Psychrobacter sp. AOP7-B1-24 | reverse complement strand
TTGAGTATCAAATTGTACCTTTGCATTGTTACTGTGCGTGATTAAAGGGTAAAATGCTTTATCAACAACGCATTAACTTAACAATGATTTTACAATGCTACGCGGCATATATGTTTGAGCTATTTTGCTTAAGCCAACACGTTACTTGAGCTGCTTTACTTGACCCATGTTTTTCATCAACCGGATAAAATAGTGCTGTTATGAAACCTGAATTACCACCACGTATTGCCGTCTTATTAGTGAATCTAGGTACGCCAGATGAGCCAACCGCGCCTGCCGTGCGTCGTTACCTAAAACAGTTTTTGTCAGACCCACGGGTGATTGAGATTCCCAAATTTTTATGGGCGATTATTCTCAATTTATTCGTATTGCCCAGTCGTCCGAAACGTGTGGCAAAAGCCTATGCCAGTATCTGGGAAGGTGACTCGCCGATCCGTAAGATATTAAACAGCCAAGTTGAAATGTTAGCGCCGCGGTTAGCAAACACTGCTGCACCGTTTCGCGTCTCTGTACATTCTGCCATGAGCTATGGTAATCCTGGGTTGCCTGATGTGATGGATAGTTTGCGCGGTGAAGGTGTTGATCACTTTGTTATCTTGCCATTATTTCCGCAGTATTCTGCCTCTTCAGGCGGTGCGGTCTATGATGCATTGACGAAATGGACATTGAAACAACGTAATCTGCCGAACTATACGATCGTAAAAGATTACTTCGCTCATCCGCTTTATATTCAGGCGTTGGCAGATTCGATTCGCCGTTTTCAAGCGGTACATGGCAAACCTGAAAAGCTGATGTTCAGTTTTCATGGTATTCCGCAGCCCTATGCTGACAAAGGTGATCCGTATCCCAAGCGTTGTAAGTGTACCGCAGCGCAAGTTGCTCATGCGCTTGGTTTGACGGAAGATGAATGGATTATCAGTTTCCAGTCGCGCTTCGGTAAGCAAGAGTGGGTCAAGCCTTATACTGATGTCGTATTGGAAGATTGGGGCAAGTCTGGCGTTCGTTCGGTACAAGTGATTAGCCCGGCATTTTCAGCCGATTGTTTAGAGACGTTAGAGGAGCTCGCGATCGAAAACCGTGACAATTTCCTCAATGCGGGCGGACAAGAATATCATTATATTCCAGCACTCAATCTCGATGACGCGCATATTGACTTGCTTGAAGCACTTAGTGCGCCATTGGTGAAAGGTTGGGCCGGCACGCTGGATGGCTGGGCATAATTACTGAGTTTAACGGCTAGATGTCATTGATGTAATGGCTATATAGTCAGTGAACTACTAAACCGCTACAGCGTTACCCTCCTTAGATGTACTACTTGTACAATCTGCAGTCGGCTGCCTTGTACCCATTTTAGAGTTCTTTGACTATAGGAAATAAGTGATAAAAAATACCGGACATTGTGTTCGGTATTTTTTTGCTGATAATTTAAAAAACTGTCTTTATTGAAATAAAGTTGAGATTTTATGTTGCTGATATGTAACAATGTGCCAAACAAATTTTTGTTTTGCACTTTTATTGGTTTTACATATTTGTGCAACTTTATTTTTAAGGATGAGCATGTCTAGCTTTAATGATTCACTGAATCCTATATCATTACAAAAACCTAATGGTCAACCACCGAACTTACCGCCAATGGATGAATATGGTAATTTATTACCGCAGTTATTAGCAGAACCGCGAGTTTGCCAAGCAGGGTGTGGTATAAGTTGGCTCACTCAAGCATTTATGATATTTAAAGATCAATTCTTATTATGGTTAGCGATTGGTGTTGCTTACCTAATCATCACTGCTATCGGTAGTAGTATTCCCGTTTTAAATTTCATCTTTCCCTTTATATCTTTTGTGTTTATTGGAGGAATAATAAAAGGATGTGCTGATCAAGCTACAAATAAGGAGCTGAAATTCGATCATTTATTTTCAGCTTTTTATACGCATCTCAAACCATTAATTATATTATTCATATTGTATTTAGTGGCTATCATTGTTGTGATGATTCCCATGGTAGTTATATTCGGTGGTATGGCTTTTTCTTTGGCTCAGCAGCCAAGTGATGCCGCAGTGATGGGTATCTTAGTAGGTGGGTTATTCGCTGCTGCACTATTATTCCCTGTGTTTATGGCGATATGGTTTGCACCTACTTTGATTGTGCTTCACAATATTGAGCCTGTTGAGGCAATGAAGATGAGCTTTAAAGGGTGTTTGAAAAATATCCTACCGTTTTTGGTGTTTTGGACAGTTAGCCCAATAATTGTGATATTAGTAGCTATCTTTACTCTTGGACTGGGTTTTTTAGTGCTGTTCCCAATAGGCATGATTACCTATTACACCAGTTACCGTGATGTTTGGACTGACCAACCATTATCAGTTGCGTAGCGAGTAATCGCCCAAGTAATTTTTAGCAAAATTAAGAGTATTCTATACTCAATAAAAAAGCACGCTCCATGTGATTGGGCGTGCTTTTTTGGTCAAGTCACTGGTTTGTATTTTTAATGCTAAGCTATTCTTATCAATCGTCACGATTGCTGTATTCTGCTGCATCTCTATCTGCAATATCCACGATGCTAGGATAGTCGCTGTCGTCTAAATTATCTTCGACCAATACTTCGTCCACACGTGATTCATCGATATTTTGGCGATGTATCGGAGTAACGCCTTCCGTTGCATCACTGCCTACTTGTGAGTTGTCGAATCCAGTGCTGTCGTCGATCACATCATCGTTGTCGATGGTATGCAACATAGGGTTGTCTAAATCAATTTCTTGACTGCTATCATTGATGCTTGTATCACCTTCAATGTGATCCATCTCTTTTGGTAATGGGCTTTTGATATTGTCCATAATAGTGTCCTTATTATTAGTGGTTATCTCTATCAAGACTGCTTATGTTTATCAAAACTAGTGTGACGCGTTATGATAAGAACTAATAGCAGGAAGGTGTCACAGGATGTTCAAAAAATGTAAGCAAGATAGCAGTAAAAAAAATGGCCACCGAAATTCGGTAGCCATTTTTTATCATTAGTAATTATAACGCTGTTAGCTTAAAGGATTATTTTGCGCCAACCTTGGTATTGACCCAACGTATAACGGAGTCAGGTGTGACTTGTGATACTGCCTGAAAAACTTTCGCTGGCAGACCCACGGAGTAATGCGTACGTTTCAGCTTACGATTAGGACTAGCGGTGAGTTTGCACAATGTTTTGGCCACATCGTCGACATTTAGGTTGATTCCTAAACGATCTATACTTGTCACTTCGATATTCGCTGTCATGTCAGATTTCACCCACAGCGGCATTACATCAATGACTTTGATACCTAGTTTTTCATACTCAATATTGAGGCCTTCAGTGAGACCACGTACAAAAAATTTACTGGCAGCATAATTAGCAACTTCAGGCTGACCATAGATAGCAGACGCAGACGATACATTAACAATCTTGCCGTCTTTACTATCAGCTAAATAAGGCGCCAGTTTATGACAGCCAATGAGTACGCCTTTACAATTAACATCGATTAAAGCCAACTGCTCATCTAAACTGGTGGTTGGCAATGTACCACTAATCAGTACACCAGCATTATTAATCAGCGCATCGATACTACCGAAACTATTAATCATTTGACGAATGGCATCGTCCCACGAATCAGGTTGCGTGACATCTAATTGACCAGTGATGACGCGTTGTTTTTTGACAGACTTTTTAAACGCTTTGTCTTTAACCACTTCTTTTAGGGTTGTTGTATTGGTCGCAAACAAGCCAATGTGATGGCCCTTTGCTGCCAGTTTTTTGGCTGTGGCCAGACCAATGCCACGCGATGCGCCTGTAATCAATATATTCATAATAAATGACTTAATGGTTGTTAATCATGAGTAGACCGAGGTCATCCATTAGATAAGTGATTCCTCGAGATTATATTTAGTATAGCAAATTTGCATAGATATAATCGGTTGTCTATCGTATCAAAGCAATGATTATCAAGACAGCGCTTTTTAAAACAAAGCCTCCATACGTAGTAGGGCAGAAGGGTAATGGTCTTTATTTTCTATTTCATCATTATAATAATTTAGCTCTGTCTGAACATAAAGCCACTCGCGCCAGATGGGTTGGCGGTAGCTGATAGCCGGACCATAACTGTTTAATCCTGACTTGTCACTTTCAAAATAACCGCTGGCAGAGACACCATAGGACAGTTGTTTTTCATGGCCTAAATAATGGACTTGTCTGAGGTCGTTACTCCAGTCTTTGCGCTCTTCATTATCTTCATTACGATAGCGAACGGTAGTACGGTTATTGATAAATCGATTTTTGTTTTTGCCATATTGTAGGTCGAGTGCGCCCTTGGCATAGTGTTCGCTATCAAGCCCATAGCGATAATAGCTGTCGGTGCTGATGTCCAAATTTTTACTTTCGTACCAGTCCTTGTCGATACTGACTTTGACATAAGGATCGTCGATTGAGCGAACCCCGACGTCCACATCTGTTTTTACGCCTAACTGGTCTTCGATATCATCGGTAAAACGTGACCAACGCAGTGCAATAGAGGCGTTGTCTTCTCGAGTTTTACGAGAGTCGATGAGTCGATCTTTGCTATTGCTCGCTTGGTAAGTATCGCCAGTCGTGCCTTGTTTTAAAAAAGTATCGTCATCCAAATCTTCATCACCGATAATCAGACTTAATCGTCTTTCTAGTACCGGCAGTTGCAAGCGGCCACGAATTCTGGGCTCGACAGTGACGTCGCTACCTGTCTTAGGATCATTAGCCCAGCGTGTGTCTAATACGACTCGCAAGTTGGCTGTGGCAGGTTCTTTTGGATCAGGTTCACCAAACCAGCCATCCATTTTGTGTGCCCATTCGTGCAGTTGTTCTTGAACATCTTCACGGCGTTCATCTGTCCAGCCTTGCTCTTCTTGCGCAGATGGAAAAGGTTGCTCGGTAGCGGTGTCAGCAGGTTGATAGCCAAGTTGCTCAAGATCCTTATTGTGACTAGGACGTGTATCATTAGATGGTAAGTCCGTCTCTGATCTGACAGACGTGACCGCTTCAGGCTCTGTAGAAGCCTCGGTGTCAGCCAGTGCTGGCGTGCATAAGCTTAAACTAGCAAGCGTAAAGAAGGTAAGGGAGCTAAGGTTTGCTGGTTTAATCATAGATGGCTTCAGTTGTTTTGGGTAGCTAAAAAGGGTAAACAAAAGTATTATGCCATAGGTCGTTAATTATATGAACGTTGCAATTAAAAATGTTTTTATTTTGATGAGCTAATAGTGCCTTTTGTTTATATCGGTAATAGAAAATTACTGTTAAACGTAATTGCCAATAATAAAAAGGCCAAGCAAAATGCCGAGCCTTTTTATATTAAATGATAGTTAGGGTATATTCTACGCTCTAGTGACTAATGCGCCTCATCCCAATTCTGACCACTATCCGTCTCAACCAATAGCGGCACCGCAAAGTCTACATTCCAGCCCTTTTCGACAGCGGTTGTCTTCAATACATCTTGCATCGCCTCGGTAATCAACTGGCTAATATCATCGACTTTATCCGCATCGACTTCGAATACCAATTCATCGTGGACTTGTAGCAGCATTTTGGCTTGCTCTTTTGGCAATACTTGATCGACGGCAATCATAGCCAGCTTAATCAAATCTGCCGCTGAGCCTTGCAGTGGTGCATTAATCGCAGCACGTTCCGCGCCTTGCTTGACCATACGGTTGCTATGAGTGATATCAGGCGTATAAAGCTTACGACCCAATATCGTCTCGACATAGCCTTGTTCATGAGCGCTGGCACGGGTATTAATCATATAGTCTTTCACACCTGGGTAGCGCTCAAAGTACATGTCGATATAGTCTTGCGCTTCATTACGGCTCATTTGTAATTGCTTAGCCAGTCCAAAGGCGCTCATACCGTATAGCAGTCCAAAGTTAATGGCTTTGGCATTACGGCGCTCGGTGGGGCTTACATCTGCGACATTTTTTCCAAGTACTTCGGCGGCAGTGGCAGCGTGAATGTCTAACCCTTCGTTAAAGGCATTCGTGAGGGTTTTGTCCCCTGAGAAGTGTGCCATGAGACGCAATTCAATTTGTGAGTAATCGGCTGCCAAAATCACGCGGCCTTCTGGTGCGATAAAGGCTTGGCGAATTAAGCGACCAGTCGCGGTACGAATAGGAATGTTTTGCAAGTTAGGATCAGTCGAAGACAAACGACCTGTGCTAGTTAGTGCCTGATGATAGCTAGTGTGTACGCGATCCGTCTCAGCATCTGCGACATTGTCTAATGCATCGGTATAAGTGCTCTTTAGCTTGGATAATCCGCGATATTCCAGTGTGATATCGACCAATGGATGGTCGATTTTTGAGAGTACCGCTTCACCAGTCGAGTACTGACCAGATTTGGTTTTTTTGCCACCAGCAACGCCAAGTTTTTCAAACAACATTTCACCTAATTGCTTTGGTGAGCCAAGATTGAATTCTTCACCAGCAATTTCATAAGCACGTTTTTCAAGTGCGATGATTTCTTCATCGAAGCGTTTTGATAACTCGTTTAAAAACGAGCGCTTGATCAGAATGCCATTCGCTTCCATTTGACATAGTATTTCTGCTGTTGGAATCTCTAGCTCATGTAGCAGCTTGGTATTATTAGCATCGTTCGCCAGCTCAACGCTGAATACGTCAAATAATTGATAGGTAATGTCGGCATCTTCACAGGCGTAGTCACTGGCGATATCAATAGCGACTTGATCAAAGGTGACTTGTTTAGCGCCTTTACCCGCGACGTCTTCATAGCTAATGGTTTGGGTTTGTAGATAGTGACGTGCCAAGTCATCCATACCGTGACGAGTGGCGGCAGCATTGATTACGTAGCTGGCAAGCATGGTATCCATGGCCCAGTTATTAGGCTGCTCATGAATGGCACCGACCAGATCGATATCATAATGACTGAGAATGTGGGCGTCATATTTTAGATGTTGACCGATTTTACCAATGCTTGAATTTTCCAAAATTGGCTTTAGGCGTGTTAATACCGTATTGCGGTCGAGCTGTTTAGCGGTTAGTTCATCACCTTCTAGACTGTGAGACAGCGGAATATAGTACGCCTCATGCGCTTGCACAGCAAAGGACAAACCAACGATTTCAGCTTGACGCCAATAGATGCTCGTAGTCTCGGTATCGATAACGAAATGCGGAGCCGCTTCTAGTAACGCAATCAAACTATCAAAGGCGGGCTCATCTAAAATAGTATGCCACGCTCTATTAGGATTCTGATTGTCTTTGATATTCTCAATACTGCTTGATTGTAGCGACTTGGCGACTTGTGCTTGCGATTCCGCATTTGCCTGACTGTCAGCGACACTCTGCGAGCCGTTTCCATTAGTATTGGCGGGATGGTTTGGGTGGTCGAGAGACGCCAGCTCGTTTCTAAACTCAAGCTCATTATATAACTCGCGTAATTCGTCTATATGAGCACAAGGATCAGTATTGATTTTTAGATCGTTCCAGTCTTGACCGATACCTAAATCCGTAACGATAGTAGCCAATTTCCTATTGAACGGAATATCATCGGCGTGTTCAATCAAACCTTTGGCACCGCGACCTTTGATAAAGCCAATATGCTTCAACATATTACCAATATCGCCATACTCAACGAGTAAGTCTTTTGCCGTTTTTTTACCGATACCAGGCACGCCTTTGATGCCATCAGAAGCGTCACCCATCAATGTTAAAAAATCAATCATTTGGTTTGGATTGATACCTAATTTGTCGATGACCGCTTGGGAGTCCGTGACTTTACCGGTAAAGCTATCCTCTAATATCACGCAATCATTGACCAGCTGCATCATATCCTTATCACCCGTTGAGATGACGACATGATGACCTTGTTCGACGGCACGATGTGCCAGCGTACCGATGATGTCATCGGCTTCTGCGCCTTCAATACGTAACAGTGGAAGACCTAATGCCGTGACCAAACGATGAATATAAGGAATCTGTTCTACCAGCTCTACATCGATGGGTGGGCGCGCAGCCTTATAATCAGCAGACATATGATGACGAAAAGTCGGTGACTTGGTATCAAAACAGACGGCCATATGAGTAGGGTGATAACGACGCATCAGCTTGAGCAGCGCATTGAGCGTGCCACGGATGGCATTGGTAATTAGACCCTGTGAGTTTTGCATGGTCTTTGGTAAGGCGTGATAAGTGCGAAACAGATAATAAGAGCCATCAACCAAGATGAAAGGTGGTTGGTTTTTATCGACGTGACTGGTGTCCATCGTCGCTACGTTTGGCATGGTGTCAAAGTTTGGCAATGTTTTTGGGTCAAGCGCTTGGTGTGAGTTGTGATTATTATCATTGCTATTGTCGGGCGTATGGTCAGTCATAAAGGTCACTTATCAGCTATTAGATAGAAATATGTGCTTATTATAACGATAAAATCAGTGTGTGCCGAACTGCTTAACCGTTACGAGATGTTCTGACTATTAAGAAGTTGTATTATAAAAAGTGAGGTAGCCTCCAATAAAAAAAGAACTCAGCGTCAACTGAGTTCTTTTTTTTAGCTGACTTGATAATCAAGCTGTTTAAGCGTTGCGCTTGTATTATTTTACTTCTGACGTCACTTCGACATTGATGTTGCCACGCGTGGCTTTTGAATATGGGCAGATTTGATGCGCTTTTTCGACCAGTTGCTGAAACTCATCAGCAGACAGCTCTGTGTTTTCGCCAATGACATGAATTTTGGCTGCTAGCTTATAGTCATGTCCTTCGCCTTGTAGTAAGTCAACCTCTATCTGAGTGGTTGAATCAAACTTTGCTTTTTCCATTTGCTTGACAGCGCCAAGTGCCCCGTCAAAGCAAGCGCTATAACCAATCGCAAACATCTGCTCTGGGTTATTGCCTTCTTTTCCAGAGCCTGGTGGCACCATGTTGATACTAAGATCGTTATCGCTCAAGCTAGCTGAACCTGCACGGCCGCCAGTCACAGTTGCTTTAGTAGAGTATAAAGTTTTCATAAAATATCCTTTTTTGTTATCGGTTTTTATAGTTAAACGGTGGGTTGTAATCTGGAATTTAGCATAACAAACGACTGGCCTAGCTCTATAGGCCAGTCGTAAGTATATACTGTGAATTTGTAATTTTGACGACTATCGTTAAAGAACTCTAGAGCTGATATTGGTTGAATTTAGGACACGCTCTGTTAGGACACGCTTTGATAGTCATCTTATATTCAAGGTGTGTCGGGTAGAAAACAATACAGTGTTCTCGCTGCTTTGGGTATAGTAATCAAGTTATTGGTCATTAGACGGTGGTTTTTGTGCGCTAATTCTGCATCCTGATGCTAAATCCGCTACAATATGCCCATTATTTATTCTATGTATTTAGATTACTGTCTAAAAGACAGCCTTTTTGAAATTAAGGTTGAAGCCAAAAATTATGAGCGTAGATCCAAAGAAACTAAACAAAGAAGTCGCCAAACGTCGCACCTTTGCCATCATCTCGCATCCCGATGCTGGTAAGACCACGATGACTGAAAAGTTGTTGTTGTGGGGACAAGCTATTCAGGTAGTGGGTGAAGTCAAAGGTCGCAAGACGGATCGTCATGCCACCTCAGACTGGATGAGTATGGAACAAGAGCGTGGTATCTCGATTACCACTTCAGTCATGCAGTTTCCGTATCAAGACCATGTGGTCAACTTGTTGGATACACCGGGTCACGCCGACTTTAGTGAAGATACTTATCGTACCTTGACTGCTGTAGATAGCGCGCTGATGATGGTCGATGGTGCTAAGGGTGTCGAAGAACGAACCATCAAATTGATGGAAGTTTGTCGTATGCGTGACACGCCAATCATCTCATTTGTCAATAAGCTTGATCGCCAGATTCGTGAGCCACTTGAGTTACTGAGTGAGATTGAAGCAGTACTAAAAATTAAATGTATACCAGTGACATGGCCTATCGGTATGGGTCAAGATTTTGTTGGTGTCTATCATCTGACCGAAAATAAAACTTACTTTTATGAAAAAGGTAATGGCGGCAAGACGACGGTTTCTGAGGTTCGTGAAGGTTATGACTACCCAGATATTCGTGAGCGTTTGGGTCAGCTGATGTTTGATGCTTTTGAAGAGTCGCTTGAACTGGTACAAATGGCGCTAGAAGAATTCAGTGTAGACGCGTTTTTGGCGGGCGAGATGACGCCAGTGCTGTTTGGTACGGCCTTGGGTAACTTTGGTGTCAATATGGTACTTGATACCTTAGTCAAATACTCACCACCACCAAAATCGCATCCAACCAATGAGCGTGAAGTGGCAGCGACTGAGACGGATTTTAGTGGTTTTGTGTTTAAGATTCAGGCCAATATGGATCCGCGCCACCGTGACCGTATTGCTTTCTTACGAGTCTGCTCAGGTAAATATGAGAAAGGCATGAAAATGAAGCATGTTCGTTTGGGTAAAGACGTGCGTATTGCTGATGCCTTGACGTTCTTAGCAGGTGACCGTGAGGCGTTAGAAGAAGCATATCCGGGTGATATCATCGGTCTGCATAATCATGGAACCATCTCGATCGGTGACAGTTTCACCGAAGGCGAAGCGCTGAACTTCACAGGGATTCCACATTTTGCGCCTGAATTGTTTCGCCGTGTTGTCCTAAAAGATCCGCTTAAGTCTAAGGCGCTACAGAAAGGTCTTCAACAGTTAAGTGAAGAGGGCGCCACACAGGTCTTTATGCCGCAGATTAATAACGATTTAGTCTTGGGTGCGGTTGGTGTGCTACAGTTTGAGGTAGTCGCGCATCGTCTCAAAGAAGAGTACAAAGTACAATGTATTTTTGAGCCAGTATCGATTGCGACAGTACGCTGGATTCACTGTGACGATGAAGTGGCACTAGCGAAGTTTAAGAAAAAAGCCCATGACCAACTATCATTAGATGGTGGTGGTTATTTGACGTATCTTGCGCCATCGAGAGTCAATCTACAACTGATGCAAGACCGCTATCCAGAAATCACTTTTAGTAGCACACGTGAGCACTAATTTCGTGAGCATTAGTTTGTAGCGTTGATGTGCGGATTATTGTTGCGTTACCATTTAATTAATAGGCAGTTTTTAGCGAATAATTAAACAAAAGGACACGCTTGCTGTGTCCTTTTGTTTGTGCCTTATTTCTTAGCACCTTAGGGCGTGTTCTCAATTCAATCGATAGCCATCTAAATGGGTTGAAAATGGCTAGATCTTGCCAAACGGCGTCAAATAGCTGACTAATATCTCGATATTATCCGCTATTTTCCTTGTTTGACTACAATTTATCTCATTTTTATCACCATTTTTAAAATGAGGGTAAACCCTAGTATGAAATTATTAATAGCAAAAACAAAACAGTGTTTCAACACGAGAGGGCAAAGGTTACGGTACACTAGCATAGTTGAAACATGCTAAGACGAATATAATGCCGCCGACTACAGATGGTACATTTAGTTTATTTAGTGAGGATCATGTAGTAGCGGTTTAGTCGTTTGCTGACTATTTTCATCATGAAAACAGGCCTTAATCGTTATCAAACATACTTTAAAAATCACAGTTTATGACACAGGACAAGTAAGTATGCATACTCAAGCTCAGTCAATAACGTTATTTTGTGGCAAGGTAGCAGCACACTTTTATACTAAACCTCGCACGATATGGTCATTGAGTATGGTATTGATTTTGAGTGCTGCGAGCTTGCCTGCTAATGCTGATTCCAGAGTTGATAATAGCAATGAAACAAGCTATCAAAATAGCTTAATCAATAATAATGATTATCTGCATTATAGCTTGCCAGATGCCTTAAAAACGCAGTGCATCGAGCACAATAACTGCCCAAAAATTGAGATTGAATATCTTAAAACCAATCAACAATGGATTAACCGTATTGTTAATACGCGTATCAATACTTTGATTGTAAACAATGACGTCAGTGAGTCAGGTCCTGTAGCCACCACCGTCAGTAAACAAGCAGTGACACAAGCATTGACGGGTTTCGCTACCGCACAATTTACGGATTTACCAGTAGATAGTTCCCTCGCTTATCAGCTAATGGTGACTCCTACTTATCTGGGCCACGTTGGTAGGTTTGAGCTGTTCGAGGTCAGTACTTATGCTTATACCGGTGGTGCACACGGAATGCCTTATAGCGAATACTTGATGTTTGATAGCAGTACCCAAAAGCAAGTCACCTTAGATGATATGGTGTCGGAGCCTAAAAAATCGCGCTTTAAGGCGTTGGCGTATGACAGCTATAAAGCATGGGTAAAAACGATTGACGAAGATGTCAACAGCTACGAAGAGACTTGGCCATTTGTATTGAGTGATAACGTGATCTTGACGGATCAGGGAATCGATATCCAGTATCAACCTTATGCTATCGGTGCTTATGCTTATGGTATGCCGACACTCAGTATTCCGTATAGTAAATTGACAGGTACCCTTAACCCTGAGTTTATTCCTAAGTAATAACAATACGATGCCAAGGCTAGGGTATTTCTTTATTTCGAAAACAGTGATAAAAATGATAGCCAAAATTACGTAAAAATGAATCATTAGGAGTACGATTATCATGACTACTTTAGAAGACAACGATAAGCTATCATCCAATAACGGTACATGGCAGCTTAACGCTTTAACAGAAGCGCTTGGCGACTTAATCTTAACTGTCGATGACAGTTTGTCCATTGGACGCGGCAGTGATAATGATGTGGTACTCGGCAGCAAGCAAGTATCGCGTAACCATGCTGTGTTAAGCCTATTAGATGGTCAGTTATATGTGAAAGATTTGGACTCATCAAACGGTACGTTTATCAATGAGCAGCGCATCGAGGGCAATCAATCTAGCCTATTGCAAGTGGATGACACAATTGGTTTTGCAAGCTTTCGTTTTCAGGTGGAAGCACCGGTTGCTGCGCCAGAGAATAACTTGTCAGCACCAGATGATGTAGCAGTTAGTAAGGAAGTAGATACTGAAGCTGCGTCTGCTGAGAGCATTATTAAAGAAGATGAGTTTGAAGAGTACATTATCGAACATTCAGCCATCGATGAGCCTGTCGTAAAAGAAACGGGTATCGATGACGTTTTATCATCCGCAGAAAAAGTAGAGTCTGCACCAGTAGAAAATACCCTAGAGCCTATAGAAGAAGTAGTGCTAGAAGAGTCAGTGATCACAGAAGAGCCTGTGATAACAGAAGCAGTAGCTGAGCTGCAAGAAGTGGCAACGATGGAACCTGAATCGCCAGTGACTGATGAGAGTGAGCCATTAGTAGAACAGCCTGTAGCAACTGAAGGGGCTGTGTATGAAGAAATAAATGAAGCAGAGGTTGTGGATGAGAAGCCAGCAGTCGAATCAGAGCATGACAAAACGACAAAAACGACACTGCAAGAAGAAGCTGATCCTGACGTCTTACGTGCGAAACAAGCTGCCACTGCACAATTTTCAGGCACCGCAGATCTAGGTCAGTCTCATGATCTTGGTACAGAAGGGAATAATGCAGCAGATCAGGCCGTTAGCAACTCAGCCAATACAGGACAGCCTGAGAAAAAACCAAGTGGCGGCTGGTTTATATGGGTATTTATTGTCATTATTATTGTTGCATTAGCGTTATGGTTGTTTAATAAAGGTGCTGTATAACCTAAATTTTCTTTTATATCCGCTTATATTTATCACGACTTAGCTGTAAAAGTGTGTGCTTAGAGCATCAGTATTAGCGTCAACATTCAGTAGAGTGTTGACGCTATATTTCATTTGTATTTTTGGCAGTCAACTGTAGCCATTCTTATTGATGGTACGGTTTATATTATTTTTATCTTTTGCCAATATTTTGTTAAGAGAGCTTTACTATGATGACCTTTGAAGAATATCAGTCTTTTAAAGACCGTGGCTTTAGTCATGCACCGCTGGTCAAAAAACGCTTAATGGATGCACAGACACCAGTATCTGTATTTTCGAAAGTACGTGATTTAAACGGTTCAGCATATTTATTTGAGTCAGTCGTAGGTGGGGAGCGCTGGGCAAGATATTCAATGATTGGCTTAGGTAGTGATCTGATTTTGCAATATACAAACGGGAGTATGACGGTCAAAAAAAATGATCATATTGATGTAAATACCGTCGATGATCCATTTAACTATATTCGTCAACTGATGGCGCAGTATAAGATGCCAACCGTAGAGGATGTCACTGCCTTACCGAGTTTTAGTGGCGGTTTGGTTGGTTACTTTGGGTATGACATGGTGCGCGTCATAGAACCCAGCGTGGGCTTATCTGAAGCACCCAATCCGATGTCGATGCCAGACATGTGGTTGATGCTCTCAATGAATGTGATTGTTTTTGACAGTCTGGAAAACACGTTGTCTATTATCGTTTATGCTGATTGTAATAGTGAAGATGGCTATGGTACTGCTATCCGTGAACTCGAAAAGATTGAAGATAAATTAGCAGAGATGCCAAACTTGAGTGCGCCGGTGATGCCGACACCGACATTTACTTCACAAACAGGCGCGGAAAAATACTGCAATGATGTCAATAAAATAAAAGATTACATCTTAGCAGGTGATGTCATGCAAGTTGTCCCTGCACAGCGTTTGACCGCTGATTATAAGGGAGATTCACTGGCTGTCTATCGTGCCCTGCGCTTTTTAAACCCATCACCATATTTGTTTTTGGTACATGGTTATACCCTTGATGATCATAAACGCTTTGACATCATCGGCGCATCACCTGAGATATTATCACGTATCGAAAACGGTAAAGTCACTGTGCGACCATTGGCGGGTACTCGCAAACGTGGACAGAACGAAGCAGAAGATGAAGCGCTTGAGCAAGAACTGCTCAATGATAAAAAAGAAATCGCCGAGCATCTGATGCTCATTGACTTGGGTCGTAACGATATTGGCCGTGTTTGTGAATATGGCAGTGTCAAAGTCACCGAAAAGATGTTTATTGAGCGCTACTCACAAGTGATGCACATTGCCTCTAACGTTGAAGGACAGGTGTTGCCTGATAAAGATGCTCTAGATGTTTTTTGTGCAACGTTTCCAGCGGGTACCTTGTCAGGAGCGCCCAAAATTCGTGCTATGCAAATTATTGATGAGGTAGAGCCAGTACGTCGAACCGTCTTTGGCGGCTCAGTAGGATATCTAGGCTGGCATGGTAATATGGATACCGCCATTGCTATTCGTACCGCCGTGATGCGCCGTGGAAAGATTCATATCCAAGCAGGTGCAGGCGTCGTCGCTGATTCTGTACCAAAAGATGAGTGGGATGAAACCAATAAAAAAGCATTGGCGCTACTAAAAGCTGTAAAAATGGCCTGTAATGGTTTGCGAATTCGTTAACTACTTCTGCTAAAAAACACAAATAGTCATTTTAATGGTAAAAATAGCTATTTGGGGTTAGATAAAATATTAACATAATCAATAGCTTGAATATTATTATGAAAATAATTGAAAAAAAGATGAAAAAGAGCTTGCGCATCTCAAAATATTTGATAGAATAGCCACCACTTTAGAGAGAACAAGCCGACTTAGCTCAGTTGGTAGAGCAACTGACTTGTAATCAGTAGGTCGCCAGTTCGATCCCGGCAGTCGGCACCATCTCTTTCAAAGTAGCTTTTTATGAATTTGTCTTAAATGAAAGTCATTTTTGTTCAAAGCACCCTAAGGTGGGATTGGGGAGCGGTCAAACCCAACAGACTGTAAATCTGTCGCGAAAGCTTCGAAGGTTCGAATCCTTCTCCCACCACCATATTTTCTAAAGTTTGTCATAGCGCCAAGCATACTCTATTATATAACTAGACAACTCTAGATAGAGTTATTCTAAATAAGAGTAAATGCGGGTGTGGTATAATGGTAACACCTTAGCCTTCCAAGCTAATGACGCGGGTTCGATTCCCGCCACCCGCTCCATATATACACCATCGCAAAATTTATCAATAATACATCACGATAACCAGTTTATGACAACTGTATCGTGATATTTTTTTTAGTAAATCTACAGATTGTATGCTGTAGTTATTAAAAACATGCTCATATAGCTCAGCGGTAGAGCACTCCCTTGGTAAGGGAGAGGTCTCGAGTTCAATTCTCGATATGAGCTCCATTTATTGTTTAATTCTTTTGTGTTTGCTTTGCTATTTTCACATAGAGTAGAATCGATATCGAAGACATAGGATATTGAATATTATAAATACAGTGTGGCAATTGATGATTTAAGGGTGACACTGAGGTGTTGCCTTTTAGTGCTGTCAATTTGTTAATAAGTAACAAGCCTATTTGACAGACTTTTTTTATTGATGACTTACAGTAAAATAAAGTAGTGCAACAGCGATGCTATATAATAGCTTACGATGTTCAACAGATTGAAAAGTAAGTATAATGTGTATATGTATGAAACTTAAAGGTTTGAATGCATAGACAGTAGCGAGCGAAATTACTAAAACATGTTAGTAGATAAGCCATAGCGTCAACGGTTTGATGGTCTTACTTGCATCATGAGCCGTCAAACAGCTATTCACTGATCTTTGATTGATAAAGATTCACCAA
>NZ_JBQSVL010000068.1:0-17356 GCF_052376215.1 Psychrobacter sp. AOP7-B1-24 | reverse complement strand
AATTAGTTTACCCTAATTTAAACTTTGCTATAAAATTATATTACAGCTTTCAAGGCAAAATGCATGCCAACATCATTTAAAGATTAAAATTCAGTAGCTTAACTATCTTGGCGTATAACGTGATTTTCTAACCGCACTGAATTCGTGCAAAAAAAATATTGTCTGATTTCATTTGGTGCAATTGCATGCTGTAATATTTGTTGGTTATTTATACAAAAATTTAAGTGTCGTAAAAACGGGAACTATTTTGAGAAACCATCCTCTATATAGAACCAATGTTTACGTTGGTCAAATGGATGCGAAATGATAATAGCGCCATAATCATCAGATTTTTTATCACATCTCAAGACTACAAAATCACTATCTCCAAGAAATTCACCAACAATTAAATCGCCTTTAATCAGACTATTTGCCCTATAGCTCGATAAATACTGTCTACATCAGCATCGCTATCCGTGACAATAGAAGTCAGATGAATAAACAAAATCCTCACCGCTGCTACAATTTTTTGTGCATGTAATTCTCATCACTAATGAAAAAATATCACTCATAGATAGTGAATGATATTCGCTTCGAGAGACATTATTTTTTAGCTAAACTTATGGTAGTGGTCAACAACTATGGTTACGTTTGTAAAAACAGATTATGATAATTTTTGTCTTCTAAACCATCTTGGTATTTTTATATTAACCGAATTTGTTAGCCCGTTTAATAAGGCAACGAGCAAAATCAAAATGATACCTATATATTGAATACCTGCTAACACTTGATGCAGAAGCAACACTGCTAAAAATATTGCGGTCAACGGTTCAAAGATAGTAAATACTGACGCGCGTGTGGCTGGTAGTTTTTCCAATGCTTTCATATATAATGCAAAAGGTGCAATCGTACCCACCAAAGATAAGCCCAGTACATATATCCAGCTAATAACGGGAAGCTGTATCAGCTTATAATAAATTGTATACGTGGTAGGAATGAACAATAATACAATGCCACTGAACAAAATTGACGTAAAAAAGACAAGCGGTGCAGAGTGTTTATGATGCATGGCGCGTTTACCAAGCACACCATATAAAGAATAACAAACTCCAGAGAGCAGCCCAACGACAATACCCCATTTCCCTTCAGTAGTGCCACCCATCGTAGTCATACCAACGCCAATCACTGCTACAACTGCCAGCAATGCAGCTTTATAAGTAATTCGCTCATCTAATAATAGGTGCGAGAATACCAAGCTAAATACTGGCGCCGTATAGAGCAATGCGACTGCCGTGCCTGCACCCACATGAAGCACGGCAAATAGGTAGCAGACCGTCATGCCCAGTACGCCAATTAAGGACTGTAGACCAAGTCCAACCCATTGACTGAGCGTGAGCTTGGTTAAGTCCATCCAAATTTTAGGTAACATCGCTATAGCAATAATAGCCGCCGTTACGATACGCAATATCGTAATCTGCCAACTACTAAATCCTACTTGGCTAAGATAGGTCGAAAATATGCCAAGTGTACCCCAGCATATGGCTGCGAAAACAATTTGTATGGTGCCAATCCATGGCTGGATGTTCACCGCTATAGGTCTAGTACTCGATGCTTCCACGACTTATAATCCCCATTATTTAGTATAAAATCTCAGGTGGTGTTCTAAAAAGTATGCTGATTAAAGAAATATAAAGCGGGTACAAAATAACTGAGTGTGAATAATCGTTAGCTGATCAATACAACTCATACTTGCCAGCCTTACTGAATACGTAAACCGCTGAATTTATGACTATCAGTCAATAAACTCAGCGGTTAGTTTAGGCTCTGTTAAGTATTCATAAATATAAGTATCTATATCTAAGCGCTGACAGCTTCTTCTGATATGGCTTTGACTCTATTAGGAACCAATACACTAACGACCACGTAAGTGATGGCTGATGCAGCTGATCCGATAAGAGGTCCCTCTACCCAGCCGACAATACCTGATGTTAAGAGATAACTACTGCAAACAGCACCGACGATAATAGAGGCAATAGCAGCCATCGTTGAGCCTTTATAAAAGATAGTCACCAAAAGTACACCAGATAGAGCTGCCATTAAAGTACCGCTAGAGAATATGCCTAGATAGCTAAGCATCGCTTCAGGTAAGAAGAAAGTAGAAATGAAGGCGATAGCAGCCACAATAGCGACCCACAATCTATTCAGTTTCAATAGTTCAGCCTCAGTGCGAGGTTTATTGTCAAATATAGCCAAACGCAAATCATGTGAGGCAGCAGTTGATAAGGTATGCAAGATAGAGTTTGCCGTAGACTTCATAGCAAAAAGAATAAACAAAGTGATCACACTACCTACCACACTTGGAATAGCATTGGCTAAATACCAAGGCATTGCTTCATCGGGATTGATCAGACCTGGGTTTTTGATACGAACATATAAGCCAACGATAGGCACCAAACTCAAAATACACCCTAGAATGGCCGTATAAAAGCCTGTTTTGGCAATACTAATATTAGATTTCATCGCCAAAAAACGTACTGACATATAAGGCAATGCAGTACTAAAGATAAGCGCATAGACAAATACTAGAAAAACAGAAGCTTTGGCATTACCATATGGGTTAGAACTCTCTGGATTGACCAGGTTTGGATCTATCGCATTCAGCTGCGTCATCATATCTGCTAAAGGAATGTCAGTGAACACCTGAACCACTATATAAATGGCAGCAGTGGCCATCCCAATCACCATAAAAGTATCAGTCCAAGCAACAGCGAGCAATCCGCCTGCCATGGTATAAATAGTAATAATCACCAATAAAAGCGCAGAAGCCAGAAGAGGTGAAATGCCGAGCCAGCTACTACCCAACATACCAAGCGCTCTAATCTGAGCCGTCAAAAATACGGTCAAAAATATAACCATGCCCAAAGACGTGATAATACGCAAAGTGCGAGCAGATATTGAATTTCGATCATTACAGTGCAAGTTGACAATAAATTCAGGAATGGTACTACTACCCATCTTCATGGCTCTATTACGCAAATAGACCGCAAAGAATAATACGGCGACGACCATGGCTGGTGCAAAAAAGAAATTACCTAAAAGCTCAATCGTCCCATATTGGTATGCGGCACCAGGTGAACCCATAAAGCCCCAACCACTAAACCCAGTCGCCACGACAGTACCTGCTATAACAAAAGGCCCTAATGAGCGACCGGCTACTAAAAACCCACTTTCCTCATCTGCTGACATGACTTTTGACGCTTTACTAGCCAATACAATGAGAAGTGCAATTGCTGCTAACAATATCATCCAATTAATAAACATGTCGATTCCTCGTATCGTTTACTACATTACTTGTTATGACGCTCTACGAAGAAATAACTCACTGCCAGTAATAGCGTCAGTACATTAATGGTCAAAAACCAAAATAACGTCCAGCTGTTAAGAAACAGGTCCATAATGTTATTTCCTTAATAAGTAAAATATGAAAATAATTGCATTGTGCGAGGCGCATCATCATCTCTGTTGGCGGGCTTAAAATAAGAAACTTATTCATGGTAGCCCACTCAATATAGACAGTATTGATTGATGACACTCCCCTACATTAACGACCGATAATATTATGCTCAGGGCCGTACTTAAAGCCTGTGATATTATCAGCGCCCGTCTCATTGATGACTAAAATGTCATGCTCTCGATAACCGCCAGCACCCGGCATGCCCTCTGGAATCATAATCATCGGCTCCATAGAGATGACCATACCTGGCTCAAGCACTGTTTCAATATCTTCACGTAGCTCAAGTCCTGCCTCGCGTCCATAATAATGGCTGAGCACACCAAAAGAATGTCCATAACCAAAGCTGCGTTTTTCTAATAAGTCGTATTTTGCATAAATTTTATTTAGCTCATGTGCGATATCGCAGCAGCGCACGCCAGGTTTTATAAGCTCAAGACCTGCTTCATGCACTTCACAATTTATCTGCCAGTAGCGTAGTGAATCTGCATCACATTTATCCAAGAACAATGTGCGTTCAAGCGCGGTATAGTAGCCTGCTATCATAGAAAAACAGTTAAGACTCAATATATCACCCGACTGGACACGGCGATTGGTTACTGGATTGTGGGCACCATCGGTATTGATACCTGATTGAAACCAAGTCCATGTATCCATGAGTTCCACTTGACCAAACTGCTCCCCAATAGCCTTCACCATCGCTTGTGTAGATGCCAAGGCAACTTCGTATTCGGGCACGCCATCATAAACAGCCTGTACCAATGCCGCCCCACCAATATCACAGACCTGAGCGCCCTTTGTTATTAGCGCTATCTCTTCAGCGGACTTAACCATTCTCATGGTCATACATGCTAGGCTAATATCAACAAACTCTACATTGGGTAAAATAGCTTTGAGCTTAGCAAAGCGATCCATCGGCAAATGATCAAACTCAATACCGACGCGGCCGTGATGAGGAATTTGTTGAGCAATGGCTTTGAAATAGTTATCACGCTGCCAATCAGTGTAAACAATATTATTGTCGCCCACAGTACGCCTCCAAGGCTGTCCACCATCGATATTGGCAGAGATTGACACGACTTCTTTTGAAGTAATGACTAGTCCATAAGGTCGCCCAAAAGAGCAATATATAAAGTCAGAGTAGTAATTGATGTTATGTATCGAGGTAAAAAGCGCCGCCACAATGCCATGACTATCTAAATACTCACGAAGTTTCTCATGACGATTTGCATATTCTTGATGACTAAAAGTCGGTTGCACTTTCTGGCCGTTTTTAATTTCGATTAGACTTGGGAGATGCAGATTATCTAATGAGCCATCTAAAGAGGTTAGGTTTAATGAATTCATCCATTTTCGAGAAAAATCTGTAGAAGATAACGTGCTAGTAAGGTCTTTTAGTGCTGACATGGAACGTCTCCAAAGTAGGTAATAATTAACTGAGAACACGTTCGATAATAGAGGTAAAATTAATAAGGTATTTTTTCATAAGCGACATTTTATGTTTATAATCGGACATATAGAAAAACAACTTAACATTAGCCAGAATTTTAGGTATGTTCTGAAGGCGACAAAAAATGACTCAGATAACGGAAAAGATGATAGACAAGCCTAGGCGTATTGGGTTTCTACTGATTAATGGCTTTACCATGCTCGCGTTCAGCAATATCATTGAGCCACTTCGAATGGCGAATTATGTGAGCGAGCAACTCTTATACTCGTGGGTGGTGGCAGGGTTCGATGACAATAAAACCAGTAGTAGTAACGGTATTAAGTTAAGTCATACTGCACCACTCGACTACTTATTAACCTGCGACTTGGTATTTGTATGCGGAGGACACCAAACAGATTACTTGGAATCTAGTAAGCTCATTACCTTAATTCAGCGATTGGCAGTACGGGATATTGCACTTGGCGGTTTGTGTACAGGAGCGCTAGCATTGGCTGCTGCGGGCTTACTTGAGCAGCAAGCAGCCTCATTGCATTGGGAGAACATCAGCGTAGCCCAAGAAAGCTATCCAGGTGTTATTTTTAATGACCAAATATTTACAATAGCACCGCAGCTATATTCTTGTTCAGGTGGAGCTTGCGCATTGGATATGACTTTACATATCATCAATAAGCATCATGGTCATCATATCGTTTCCAAGATACAAGACATGTTTATTATCACCTCTATACGTGAGCCTACTTACGTACAGCATATGCCCAAGCCAAAAATACTGAGCAGTAGCTATACCAATGTAATAGATGCTATTGCATTGATGAAAACCAATCTTGAAGAGCCTTTAAGCGTTAAGGATATTGCCCATCATCTTGGATTATCAAGTAGACAATTACAGCGCATATTTAACAAAAATTTTAGTTGTTCACCGCAACAGTATTACGTGCGATTGCGCCTTGAACACGCCAAATATATTCTTAAACATACCACGCTACCTATTAGTCAAATCGTACTAGCAAGCGGCTTTATCGATAACAGTGCATTCTCTAGCACCTTCAAAAAAAACTATGGCATGACACCAAGCCATTACAGGCAAGAGAATCAGCTGATATAACCTATTTTTTATTGACGCAGTAACTAGGATGGCTTAACGGTATTCTTTGACTACCCTAAAGACATCAGAAAATCACTTTATGATTCTGTTTGACGACTGTATTAGTAAGCCTTTAATCTAAACGGCAGTTACATAGAATCTAGGATAAAACCTCCAAATTAAAAAAGCCATAAAAGTCACTGCTCTTATGGCTTTACTATTTTTCATATATTGAAACTTAGACTTAGCTTTGAGTTAAATAAGCTCTTTTAGCTCAGTCAGCTTGTCTAAAATCACATCAGGTGAATACTTCACTAGCTGCTGCTCATTTTGTGCACCAGATAGCACACCTAAAACTAGCCCACACCCTGCATTCTTACCTTCTTCAATATCGATACCACTATCTCCTGCTTTTAACACCTGTTGTGAATTATCAACATTGAACCGCTTCATCGCAAGAGTAATCATATCCGGGTCTGGGCGGCCATTTTCTACGTCATCGGCTGTTACTAGTGCATCTACTTGATCTCCCACAGACCACCCTAAGACAGTCAAAATTTCATTAGCAGTCTTAGCATCATATCCTGTATTTAATACCACTTTACGACCGCTCACCTTTAACTGCTCGAACAACTCTGACATGCCTTCAAACTCAGATAAGGTCTCCTTGCTATAGGCAGTTGCAAGACTGTCTTTAAAGGTAGCAAACGCAGTATCCGTTAACAACTCAATACAAGCATCAGATAAATCTAACCTGTTTAAAATATCGCGGATGGCGTTGCGTTTTTCTTTCCCTGCACCATATTCTAAACATAACTCAAGACTCACTTGTTTATCTGACTTGCCAGCGCTATTCAGTGCTTCATTGATGGCATTACATACGGTTTTATAGACTAGGTTACCTTCATTTACTGTTGTGCCAGCCATATCAAACACACAGAGCTTAATATCAAAAAATTTGTTTTTAATACTGTTTAAACTATCACCATGTGAGCTGCTGCTTATTATATTATTATTTGCTGTATTCATTACTTTGATTCCAATACCCATTCAATTAACTCTTCGCCAAATGCGAAACCTGTTGATGCCCCTGTACCACTGGTGACTGCACCGACCACCACGCCTTTTTCAGGTGATGCCTTAAATACCACGTCATCTGCACTTGGATATACACCCAACCAGTGCTGAGTAATATCTATCTCACCAATATCCATCACCTGCTTGAATTCATTAATGATTAGATCATTAATTCGGGTGTCTCTAAACGGCAGCTCTCTATCACTATAATCATGACTATCGCCGATGATTAGTGATCCATCTTCAGACTGAACCACAATTAGGTGGACACCTGCTTGACGCTCTGCACTTTGAATATCGTCAAGTAAGCTTTTTAGTACCGTAGCTTCAGGTAACTGAGCAAATCCATCATAACGGGCAAAGCTTAAATCTGACATGACAGCGGCATTTAATCTAAATGCTTTTTCGGGCATAACTCGCATCATATTTAGCGTGCACATTTTAGCTTTGGTCTTAGCGAACACGTCTGGATATAAGCCAGTAAAGTCCGCTCCGGGGCAGACCACACAGTGCTCAGCGTTAAGTACACCGCGACTGGTATGCACTTTTGGTAATTCCACTGAAGTCACCGTAGTATGGTTGTAAAAATCCACACTCTGCGTCTCTTGTAACCAATGAGTCAGCTTAGCGATTGCAGTATTAGATTCTACTCTAAGCTCATGTGGACTATATAACACCCCTTCTCCCTTGTTCAGATAAGGCGCGGCTTCATTAATTTCAGACTGTGTCAGTAGTCGGCAACCTTCACCCATTTCTGTCTTTAAAAAAGCTTGTGCAACATCTACCGCTTCAGGTCGCTGCATTAACATATGCAGACCTATATGCTCTACCTGAATACCTGCTTTTGGGGCAATTTCGGCCCAAACATTACGCGAGTGCATGGCGCGTTGCCAATGCTTACCTCGACGCTGACCACTAACGGTCACAAATCCAAAATTACGAACAGAGGCATCTTTGTTCTGAGATTGGCGTTCTACAACCGCAACACTCAGCCCCTTTTTAACGGCGGCGTAGGCGCTTGCCAGCCCAACGATACCCCCACCTACGACAACGACATCGTATGTTTTATCAGAAAGTATTTTGCTCATTGTCATACCTGCTCTTCCCATATATCTTTATTAATTAGCCCTCTACTTGCTTAACCTATGAACTAATATAGCTAAGCATGAATGGGCATTATTTTGATTCAACTAAAATTACTCACCATGGAAAAAAGCACGGTGCTTATCTAACAGCTCGGCAGTTAATGGCTCTGGATAGGTTTTAGAGTTATCAATCTGATTTTCAGCAGCTACTGTCTCACCGTCATACACAATATTTGGATAAATTTCTAATAAACGTGGGCGAGCTTTAGTGACAATTAACTCAGCCATTTTCATTGCTTTAGGATTGGTTTTCTCTCCTTTATCAATAACAGCAACCGATTCAGTCAATGTGTAATTACCTTCACTAGGATCAACAAAATCAATTGGTAAACCTTTTGCTTTATTAGCGACTGCCTGATGACGTAGACCGAAACCGATAGGCACCTCACCTGCCATTACCTTTTTAAGAGGACCAGAGCCAGATAGCTCTAAATTAGGTCCTGCATTTTCACGAATAGCATTCATGATTTGTTGACCTTCAGCATCGGTGCCATATTCAGCAGCAATATCCTGTACAAACAACCAACCGGTTGATGAGCCATTTGGATCAACCATAGAAATCTGGTTTTTATAAATAGGATTCGCTAAGTCTTTGGCACTGGTAGGTATGGGGAGATTATTGGCTTCCATCTCTTTGGTATTGAGTAAGATGGCACCCGTAAAGCTGAGTATCGGTGCATAGTAATTAGGCGTCGCAACCTGTGGATTTGCCGTAAATGCTAACGCTTTAAACATTGGGTTCTTTGCTTGAGCACTTTCGATATAAAACGAGCTCATTGTCACCATATCAGCTTCGATATTTTTTCCTTCTGCTAACAGTCGTCCACCAAGCTCACCTGTTCCGAATGATTGAAATATGTATTGACCTTCAAAGCCTGCCTCATCAAGCACCTCTTGAATAACCTCGACTGCCTCTTCATCAGCATTACTATAAATAATCACCTCCTCGCCAGCCGTATCTCCCGAGCTTTGCGACCCACAACCTGCTACTAAAACTCCACAAGTTAATCCCGTTATTATCGTTTTAAATAAATTCATTGTTTTCCCTGATTATTTGAATAGTTAAAAATTAAATTAGTTTTCGTAATATCAACGCCTAAACTGTGTTGAAATATCTAAGCGACCGTCGTCACTGTGGTTTTTTTCACTTTTATTTTTGTTGTGCCATTAATGCTTCTGGTATAAAGATATCGCGCCACTGCGAAGAATATTAATGCCGTGATATTTGTGAGTAGTACCATCAGCGACAAGATAAAGATCTCATCAAAGCGGGCGAAGTGCTGTAGTTCAACAATCTTTGTAGTTAGCACCATCGTCTTTGCACCTGAAATGAATATCACTGCACTGATGCTAACCATCGCACTGATAAAAAAGTACGAGGCCACTTCGATAAGCGTAAGTATTGAGTTGGGTACAACAATTCGGCGTAAAGACTGTAGCCATGAGTCTCCAAGCAAAGAAGCTGTGGTCTCCCAGCCTAGATTCATTTTTGATAGTGCATTTTTACTCATGAGATAAGGTGTGGAGAAGTAATGAATGATATTACTAATCACAATAATGAAGATGGTGTTCGATATCGATGAGCCTGAGAAAACCATTAGATAGGCAATACCAATAACCATACCTGGCACTGTATTGGTTACTAAGGCTGAGCTTTCGATCGTCAGCTTTCCTATCTTGAATAACCCTGAGCGCTCGTATATCAACGCGGCAACATAGGTAATAATGGTGCCAAAAATAGCTGTTAGTGTGGCGACAATAAGTGAGTTTTTATACACTCGCATTAGGTTCGAGGACTCGATCACCTTAGTAAATGTGTCTGTACTAAACGCCATCTCGTAAGGCCATGTCTTAATCCATGGAATGATGAAGATCACAGCAAATACAAATAGCAGTGAAGTTAAAATGCCGCTGGACAACACACCCAGAATCCTGTCTTTGACTTTAGAGGTAGGCAAGTCAAAATGCTCTACTGAGTCATACCTGACATTAAATCGAGCCACATACCAAAGCAGTAGAATGCTCAAAACAGAGGGGATTAGCATAAACAAAGCAACCACAGAGCCCTTTTCAAACGAGGGAGATGCACCCAGTATTTGGGTATAAAGCTCAGTGGCGATAACCTTGTACTGACCACCAATAGAGGCTGGAATACCAAAGTCAGTAAAGGCCAAAAAGAAGCATTGAATGATAGCGGCTGCAAACGTGCCAATTAAGGGACGAATGACCGTCATATCTATCTGGCGTAAACGTGAATCGCCCATCAATTCTGATACGATCACGAACTTCTTATCCAAATATTGAAAGGTATTGTTAAGCAGTAAAAAGGCTATTGGCAAGGTGTAGATGGTGTAGCCAAGCCACATACCATAGAAACCATATATGTCTTCAAACAACTGAAAGCCAATTATTTTAGTGAGTAGACCTTGCTTACCAAAGGTGTAAATAATGGCAAATCCATAAGTCACTGTTGGCAATAGCATAGGAAACAGTGATGCAAGCTTAATGGTTTGTTTAAAACCCTTTGGCAAGTTAGTCCAGTGCACCGTATAAGCAAGGATAAATGCCAAAAAGGTGGCACTCATCGCACTAACAATGGCGACAAAAAAACTATTTAACATCACTTGTCTGAAGTCATTACTGCTGATGATATCGACATAGTGGCTTATACCTACTCCATCAGCCACATTAAATGACAGCACCAACATTTTACCCAAAGGCACAAACATAAAGACGAGAAATAGCGCACCAATGAAAAGCCACGAAGCTTTCATTAGCGGTGAGTTATTAAGTTTCATAATGACCTACGCGCAAAATAAGTAAGTTTTGAAAGACCAGCGTTGGCCTAGTGCGATTAACCTTTGTTAACCCTTGGAGGTATCTTTAATTGATTTAGCAGCTGTGCGCTGGATTATGGAATTGATATCTTCAGTGACTGAACTGCCATCTAGCACAGGTCTCATTTGAGTGTATTTTTCTAATGGATCAGCTGGCGCATCGTCCGTTTCAAATAGGCTCAAGATATTACGACGTTTGATATTGAGCTGATTTAAGATAAAGCTTTTAACAAAATCATTGGCAGGGTTTTTGATGATTTCTGATGGTTTGGCATATTGAGCTACTTTGCCGTCTGATAACAACAAAATGCGATCAGAGAGTGTCATCGCTTCTTCAGGATCATGTGTCACAATCAAAGTGGTTAGCTCATAACGCTCTGCAATCTCACGAATACGTGTCTTAATGGTCTCTTTAATAACCCCGTCTAAGGCAGATAAAGGCTCATCTAATAATAAAATCTTAGGCTTCATCACTAAAGTACGTGCTAATGCAACACGCTGCTTCTGCCCACCAGAGAGCTGGCTGATTCGCTTATTCAAATGCGGCTTAATCTCCAAAAGGTCAACTAGCTCATCAACCTCCGCTTGTGTGCTGACGTTAGGTCTATTACGTAGCCCATATTCAATATTCTGCTTTACATTCAAGTTAGGAAACAAAGCATAGTCTTGGAATACAATATTGAAACCTCTGTGCTTCATAGGCACACGTGTGATGTCTTCCTTATCATAGGCAAGTCGACCAGAACTAATATCGGTTAGACCTAAAATAATATGCAGCAACGTGGTTTTCCCACAGCCGGATGGGCCCAATATTGAAACAATCTCACCCTTATTTACTTTTAGGGAGATATCCTCAAAAATAACTTTACCATCATATTTCTTAGTCACATTTCTTAGTTCTAACATAATTCAAGCCCAAACTTATATTTTGGTATTAGCAGTGAGTGATAGCTCAAGCAAATACACTTAGGTAAATTGCTCAACGCTTTAATCGTTTACATGTGACTAATATAAGAGATGAGTATGACAGTTTGGTGTCATATATAAGGTTAGCTTATATATTTAATCATTCAGTCTTATTCATCGTGTATAACTTCTCGTACTTCCCAGAGATATGCCTGACAATCTCTGAAACCGATACGAAAGACGGCGGTCATATGACAAAAAAGCCCTATACTTATAATCAGCTAAACATCTTAAACTCTGTGCTTGAGGAAGGTAATTACACGCAGGCAGCTAAACGTTTAGGCGTGTCTCAATCTGCCATTAGCCAAGCACTATCTACGCTTGAAAACAATCTTGGGTTTAAGCTATTTATGCAACGTGGCAGGCACCTTGTGCCAACAGATTACTGCTTAGAGCTTGGGTCGTTGACGAGTAAAATGCGAGCAGTTGAAGATGATCTAGAGCAGCTGCTTCACAGAAGTAAAGTTTTTGAAGCGGCCATATTAAAGGTAGGACTATGCAGTCCACTGCCGGGTACTGAGATTATCAGGCAATTTAGTAAACGCTATCCCAAGCTACAGACTGAAATCTATTTTGGTAATTTCCATGAAACGTTCAGTAGAGTCGTTAACAGTCAGGTAGATGTTGGCATTCTTGCAAACTTGCCAAAGGATGACAGGTTGCAGTTTAAGAAATGTGCTACCCAAAGGCTCGTTGCCTTATGCTCACCGAACCATCCTTTTGCATCAAGAGCGTCTATAAGTTTAACTGAGCTAGCGCCTGAAACCGTTATATTCCGCACACACGGATCCACCACTCAGAAACTTATAAATGAGGCACTAGTAAGAATTAATTTAGAGCTAACCCCTACATATATCGTTAACACTCAGGAAAGTGTCTACGATGCGGTTTGCCAAAATTTAGGGGTAGGGTTTGCATGGAGCGAGAGCGCAACAAGGAAAGACGGTTTTGTGAAGGTACCCATTGCGGAGCTACCCTCAGATTATGATGAGGTAATTTTTTCACTCAAAGATATAAATAACTTAGTAGTAACTGCTTTGATGAACTCTTTAGATGCCTCTGAATAGAACGTATCAAAAGAGTATTATAGTGCTCTCAACATATACGCATCTTGCGCCTTAAGCTTTTTGCCTCGAATCCGTTTACCATCACCTACCAAATTTAGAAAGCCCCAATCTCACGATTGGGGCTTTTTTTTGTCTGTAATATATGGGCTGTAGTAAACAATGAGCGCTTGTCAAAACAACTTTTTAAAGTCTTTAGCACGCAGCCCTACCCTCATGCTTACAGATTTTTAGGTATGGTTTTATTTATGTACTTTTTATAACCTTATAAAGGCATAATAACCGACCAATTAATATATATATTTATATATTATACAATAGAATATCGTGTATTATTACTACATATTGATTTAAATATATTACTGATAACTATCAACAAGATCAGGTGAATATTGATTATCTTTTTGATCCTTATTTCACAGCATTTTTTATATTATCAACAACTACCTAATGACTAGCATATATAGCAATTCATTAGTACAACAAATAGGTGGCTTTTAATTTATACAGATTTTTATTAAAAATTTTAATAATGCAAACATAATGGGCATGGTTTATTAGATGATATATAGCAGGATTTTTGACTATTTTTATTGTTGCACAATTGATCAAGCTAGCCATGGGCTTGTGATTACTTTAAACATATGACTGAATCCACTTATATTAAGGAATTAATTAATATGAAAACTTCACATGACTTGGTTAGCGCTGCGAAAGCGCAAATTACTGAAATACCTTTAGCGCAAGCTCGAGCTGCTTGTGCTAAAGCTGATATTGTGATTGATGTCAGAGAGCCTGCTGAATATGCTGCAGGCCATATCAAAGGAGCGGTATCAATACCTCGTGGCATACTAGAATTTAAAATTTCTGACCTGCCAGCTATTAAGGGTGCCGATACTGAAATCGTGCTGTATTGCCAAAGCAGTGGCCGTGCTGCACTAGCAGCTCAATCACTAGCAGCCCTTGGCTACACGCAAGTAGCCTCAATTGCTGGTGGTTATAAGGCATGTCTTGAAACGGACATACCAATAACTATGGCAAATGAAGGTATTGATTTTTATTAGGACTGACTACAGTTGATCTAACTGCTGCTAGTACGGACCATAACTTAAATCCGACTGTTTTAAAATTGTTAGGCCGTTATCAGTTTATTATGCGACTGGGTTCGTCATGAGTAGCATAGTGATGATTAACGGTTCTAGTCCATCCATCAAAAAAACTCTAACACTCTACTTATATTATAGGTAAAGGTATTACAATGCTTAACTAAAAGGAGTCCTTAACACCTCCCTAAAACAAGTCGCATTAGCCTTGAGGATTTTACAACAAGTGGAGCTGCCCAATATTGACGATTTACTTGACTTGAATAGTCATGAACTAGCGTTTGAAAGCGCTGATACAGTAGCTGTAAATACAGCTAACGAGACTACTGCTACATCAGCATTTAATGGTTCTTCTGATACATCAACAGCTGTAGATTTCGCTATAGGACAAGTGCAAACGCTTAATGATAATATACAGACAGAAGCCATTTTATAAAATCTGGCAAGCCTCATCAAAGTCCAATCTTGGCAGGCGGCTATATAACTCATCCAGTTCGCCATAACCTATATTAATGAGTAGATTAGACGTCCAATTACTATCTTTCAAGAAAGTTTGGTCCACTAGCTCATTATCAAATCCAGACATAGGCCCCGTGTCTAAACCCAAGCCTCTACAAGCTAAGATCAGATAAGCTGCTTGCATCGAGCTGTTTCTAAATGCGGTCTCTTTTATGAGCTCAGGGCTTGAATTAAACCAAGATCTAGCATCAGTATGTGGAAATAGCTTTAAAAGCTTCTCATAAAACTCATCATCATAAGCGACGATAACTGTGACAGGTGCTGTCATGGTTTTTTCAATATTTCCTGATGACAACGCTGGTTTTAAGCGCGCTTTAGCTTCATCAGATTTTAGAAATACAAATCTAGCAGGTGAACAGTTGGCTGATGTCGGACCCATCTTAACCAAGTCATAAATCTCCTCGATTAATGCGTTTGAGACGTCTTTTTTTTGCCAAGTATTAAAGGACCGAGCTTTATTAAATAGCTGATCAAAATCTTCGGTAGATAACGATAATGAATTATTCATAACACTTCCTAATTGATATTAAACTTTAGATAAAAATTGAAGGATTCTGCTATTGGTTGAGCAAGTTTCTGAGATGGTACTGGCATGTCCACCCGTTACCATCAACTCAAACTGGGTGTTTTGCATGTTTTCAGCCAAGGCCAGACCACGTTGCCATGGCACCAAAACATCATCCAGATTACTTAAGACTAATGTTTTATTTTTAATATTTTGAGCATTTACCAAGGGTTGATAAGCCTGTAAAGCTTTTAATCGGGTTAAGACATTCTTGACTGGAGGGAAACTCGCGATGGCTTTATTTTCTTTTTGTGTGAGTGCTTCTATGTTGTCTGAGATCCAAATCGGTGGATACAAGAATATTGCTTGAGCTCGTACAAACGCCTCGATACCTGTATTTTCTATCAAACTTTGGCGCATACTAAAACACTTGATAGTATGGGGATCTAAGCTTTCCCAACCATTTAGAACCACGATCTTATCTAATAATTCTGGCGCTTTGTGAGCGACCTCAATACCGATAAAGCCACCAAGTGCGTGACCGACAAAATGACAGTTAGACAGTCCTTCTTCCTTTAAAATTTTGATTAATTGATCTGCTAAATCTTCCATAGAATAGTTATCGGGTAAGAGCCCACTATCAGGTGATACGCCCTCTTGTTCGTAGCAAACTACATTATAATGCTCTGTAAAACACTCAATTTGAGGCAACCAAAAATCAGCATGCCCGCCTAAGCCCGAACTAAAGACAATTGTTTTTGAAGTATCGTTTTTACAAGGATATTTTTTAATTAACATATGTACCTGCCCAATTTCAGTAAAATTTAAATTGCGGTAAAAGCATCTAATGGTTTATAACGTTCTAACATTAAGTCCAATTTACTACATCAATTCAACGGTACACTCATCGCTGTCATAGTAATCATACGTTAGCGCTTCTTCAAAATTATTAGCGGTGTGTTTAGCAGTCTCTTGACACTCAATATATTTAATCAGCTCATCGATAGTACCTATCTTTAAGTTATGAGTATCGGCAAATTTAACTAAATCGTTTCTACGAGCCATTTCACCATCTTTATTAATGATCTCTACAATGGCCGCCGCAGGCTCTAAACCAGCCAACCTAGCTAAGTCGCAACCAGCCTCAGTATGTCCTGCCCGCTCTAAGACACCGCCCTCTTTCGCCATTAGTGGGAAAATATGTCCTGGGGTCACTACGTCCTCAGAGGTAACGTCTTGAGACACAGCCGTTCTGATAGTCTGAGCTCTGTCCGCCGTTGATATTCCAGTACTAACACCTTTTGCTGCATCAATTGAAACGGTAAAATTCGTACTATAAGGTGCTTGGTTGTCTTCGCACATCAAAGGTAAGTTCAATTTTTTGCAACGCTCGGCAGTCAAGGTCAAACAGACCAAACCTCTTGCATGTGTAATCATGAAGTTGATATCTTCAGGCTGGGCTAAAGAGGCTGCCATAATCAGGTCACCTTCGTTTTCCCTATCCTCATCATCCATGAGTATGACCATCTTCCCTACTTTAATATCTGCAATGATTTCTGGCATGGTATTGAAATTCATAAAATTCACCATTTGGTTTTATATATTTTTATCTAGAGCGTGTTATCAATTAAAAAGACCCATGGGTCATAAGCTATCGCCTATCTGGTCTTATGCTTTAATCAATCACACGCTCTAATATCATTTACTAAGTTTGATAGAGCCCATACTTATTTCATAGATATAGTGGTATTTACGCCTTTGCTAGCATCTTCATCAAACCAACGTGATATCACCGTTTTAGTCTGAGTATAGAACTGCACCGCTTGCTTACCATAAGGACCTAGATCGCCGAGCTTACTGGCTCTAGATCCCGAAAAAGAAAACATCGGTAGCGGTACTGGAATTGGTAAATTAATACCGACTTGTCCGACGTCTATATGTTGTTGGAATTTGTGCGCATTAGCACCAGACTGGGTGAAGATAGCAGTGCCATTACCATTCGGATTGGTATTGATAATTTCGATGGCTTCTTCAAGTGTATCGGCATACATAATGCACAGGACAGGACCAAAAATCTCTTCGGTATAGCAGTTCATATCAGCTGTGACATGATCTA
>NZ_JBQSVL010000067.1:0-17780 GCF_052376215.1 Psychrobacter sp. AOP7-B1-24 | reverse complement strand
CAGTTGCCTAGCTCGTCGTAGTCATGTTGCAGCGCTAAACTATACTCGTGCTGTAATCCTGCGATGTTGAGGGTGCTGGTTTGACGCTCTTTGATAAGCTGTCCGTTGGCATCATAAGCGAGATCAATTCGGCTGTGCGGGTTGGTTGCGCGTAATAGCTGTCCTGCTTTGTCATAGTGATATTGTACTTGTGCAGACTGCTCTGCGCTTATACTGGTTTGAGTCAGTATCTGTCCTATCAAGTCTCGCTCATAACTGATACGGCGCTGATGGTTTGAGGGCAGATGCGGGTTGTCAATTTGGCTTATTAAGTTACCAAGCGCGTCAAAGCGATATCGGCTTTGATGACCATCAAAACGGGTTTCACTGATTAAGTTATCGCCTTTATCATACTCAAAGTTCCATGTCTCACCATTCTCATTGATGAGCTGGCTTAGACGACGATAGTCATCGTAGCGCATCTCGATGCTATTGCCATCGGGATAGTCAACTCGTTTAACGAGGGTACTTAGCCAAGGTTTGCTATCATCATAATAGGTGGTTCCATTACCTTCAGCATCAATGATCTGCTCAATACGCTGCTTATCATCGTATAGATATTGGGTTTGACAGCTCCTATAATCTGTCAGAAATCTTCATTGAGTATTATCTTTTTATCACACAACCCCTCATCTAGCCCTCTAACCTTAGTATGAGTATCATAAATATCGATTTCGTAGCTACAAAAACCTTCATCTGTCTCAGAGACATTAAAAGTTTTTCCTTGACTTTTATATGAGGGCTTTCCTTTCATGTCTTTATCAGTAACATGCCACCCAATATCAATATCAATAAGCGAGTCCGATGATAAGGCATATTTACCAACAAAATAATAATCTTTTTCATCTACTTCTAAAACTATTCGCTTCTCTCCTTCCATCTCCTCAGGAGTAATTTCAGAATCACTAACTTTGACTTCAAATTTTGAAGTATAAAGCGTAAAGCTTGTTTTATTATTCAAAAATATCTTATTTGAAGAGCTTGTATGCGTACACCCATATAGGCTACTTATAATAAATAGCATATTGAACATTACTGTATATTTGAGTAATTTTTTATTTGAAAACATCAAAACTCCTTTTTTCGCTATACATAGCATATATGTGTTTGTTTCGAGTATGGCAAACTGCTGTCAGCTGCGGAGTCTAATGCTTCTAGGATAGAATAAGCAGTCAGATACGTTGCAGGATAAAAGCTTTCAAATAAATCTATACCTATTTGCATAGCTGTAACATCGTCTTTAGTATCTGCTTTTAGCTCCATATCTTTGAAAGCTTTTTCACCATTTTTAATCCTCATCACCTCATCAATTACTTCCTTACCAAATTGTTGTAGATAAGAACCCGTTAGCAAAGTATTTGCGTCAAAACCTACATACCTGCCTACATAGCCATAATGAATGTTTGACCAAACATCATAATAATAATCAAAGTTTTTATATTTATGGAAATACGATTTAGATTCGCTCCTGCTATCAGCTCTAAGCTTTTTCTCAACAGCTAAATACTTAAGCTCTGGATGATCTCGAATTTTAGGTTTATGATCCCATGATTTGCCAGGGGCAACTTGTATATACCAATCATAAAACCCTAAAGCTTTTCTCGGTGCCATTATAGATGATAACTGAGACTTTATTTTTGCAGCCTCACTAGATCTAACGTTTTTCTGTATTTCCTTAACAATATACTCCGCTACTTGAATTGCACCATCAGGATATTTGCAGGTCTGGGCATTCACTTTTCTTTGGGCTTCTCTATTATCTATAGTTACTTCAACTGTAGACCTAATACGAAGCTGATTGACATTATTATTTATAATCTGAGCTTTACTACTACTTGAAGCATTTAGAGTACCCTCATCTACTTTTAACTCTCCAATAAATAGTTTATAACTTATAATTATTTTATTGACATCTACCTTACCGCTATCGTAGCTAAAATCTATTCTTTTGATTCCTTTATTGCCTACTATGTCATTAGCACTTATTAGTCCAATAATCGGGTTTTTAGACAGTATACCGTTACTATTGATTTTTATTTCATACCTACAGCTTGTTACGAAAACACTACCTGAAATAGATAAATGAATATACCCTGTTTTCTTAGCCATTATCTTGTCCCTCTACAACATGTATTTCGATATTTGCTGGTTCTTCGGTTATAAATTGCTCAGTGTAGCCTAGATTATCTGTCTTACCTACGATCGTCTCTTCAGTCGCATGATTATAAGCGATATAGTCGCGGTTTCTAAGGATATTACCTTGCTTATCTTTAACCTCATATTTCAAATAAAACTTCTCGCCTTCTATTATCTTTGCCTGTCTAAGAACAATAGCTTTGGCAATACCCCCACCCCCACTCCCCCGATCCACCTTACTCGCCTTATAGCCCACTTTAGCAGGCGTGATAAACGTCACATTACCACCCGATATCTCAATACCACTACCCGCTGCTTTTAGGGTAAGCGTATCAGGGGCAATAATCTCTATACTGTCTCGGCTGTGGATGCATAGTACTTGCTCACTGTCGAGTCGCATCTCGTTCTGATGCGCTTGTATCGTCACATCACCATGAGCGGCGGTATGGGTTTGGGCTTTGTTTGCGTAGTAATGGATATCACCTGCCACCAGCTGATTCATCTGCGTTTGGCTGTGATGATGCGTGCTATCAGTGGCGTGGCTATGTGTGCTCTCAGTACTGGTATGTTGATTATGTTGTCCTGTGAGCATAGCAAGATGACGCTGAGAGTCGATCAGCAGGTTGGACTGTTGCCATTGCCCTGCACCATCTAGCGCGCTGTCATTAGTGTCTTCACTGAATTGACCAAATGCGGTTTGCTGTTCTCCCTTATTATTGCTTAGGCTACTGTTTTGACTGCTGCCATCTATGCCGACAGGTTGATGGGTTTCTGCTAGGCTTTGATAGGCTATTTGATGTTGGTCAGCGGTTTGTAGTTTGCTATGACTGTCATGATTCATGTGAGGGTTTGATGAGGGGTCTGACTGGCTGCTACTGATATGAACGCCTGTGCTACCTTGGATATTGGCAGCCGCTTGGGTCTCGATACTGACGCCTTGTCCACGTGCTTGACCACGGGTATGGTCGGTGTGCTGGTAGAGATGACCAATGGTTAAGCTGGACTGGTAGCTGCTACTATAGACGTTGATCTGTGGACTCTCAGGATGGGCGTCAAACATGAGCTGGTTATAGCCATGAGTGATGCTGTCTTTGGTCGCATCCCCTGTACGACTGCTGTCGATGCTTTGGGTTTTGATACCGTCTATGGGGTAAGCGTGGCTTTGGTTAATGAACCAAGCTGGACTGGTGGCGTCAAGGCTGTCTGAGTCACTGACGATACTATTATGCTGAGCATCAGCATTGCCTTGTCCGTTATGGGTGCTGCCAATGATGATGGGATGGGTGATGTCACCACCGATGAAGTCGATGAGGACATGCTGTCCATGACGCAGAGGATGGGTCTGTCCCATGTGGTCGGCGACGAGGTGACTGGCGATGGGTATCCAGTGAGCATCATCATTACTATTGTCGCTGCCATTACTGTCATCAGATTGCCAGTGATATCTAATATGCGCACGGTGGTTACGGTCATGGGTGATGGCGCTGCTTTCTGTGTCTATGATGCTGGCACTCATCAGACCTGTCAGACTCGGATATGGTTGCCCAAGCTCGCTTAACTGCTCTCCATAGGGGATATGGTGATGATGTGGAAACGGTAGGTAGCAAGCATTAACATAATGGACGTTGTTGTTATTACTGTCATTGTCGTCATCATTTTCATGACTGGCATGATTGGTATTAGGCTGCAAGGTAATAGGATCAAAGGCAACTGCGCCCAACCAGTCTGCAGGTATATGATTGTTAATGTGCTGATGTATGGAGACGAGGCTGATCGGATCGGTCAGATAAGGGTTGCCATCGATATAGTGGGCGCTTGGCAGATTCAGGTGACGGATATTGCCTGTTAAGTTACCAAGGTTGGCAAGCTGCTGTGCGTGCTGTTGGTAGCGGGCGGTCAGCGCAGTGAGTCCGTCGTCATTTAGGTGGCTATGACTGTGTAAGAAGCGACTGTGGATACTAGGGCTGTCCGAGTCGATAGATTGCTCACTGGTGCTACTGCCAGTATAGGTGCCAACTAAGCGGTTGTCGTAACGATATAGACCTGTTTGCTGAGTGTGCTGGGCAACTTGCGGACGAACGGCGGTGATGCGGTCTTGTCTGTCAGCGAGGTTGGCTGGGTTTTGACTGAGAATGCTCTGAATGTCATTGGCATCAGGACGCAGTATTTCACCATCAGGGGGTAGTAATACTAGCGTGTGGCTGTCCGCTTCGTGACGGTAGTAGCCTGTCACTCCATAAAGAGTGAGATACTGCGTTAAGTAAGCCAGATCAGTTTGATTGTATTGCACGCTATGCTGAATATGATAGTTACTGTCATCACTGAGACGCTCGTCAATCTCAACATCCATATCGTATGGGCTCAGAATATCAGTGATCAGCTCGCTTAGACTGAGATGATGATGGCGACGGTTATGGCTAGATAGGCGTAATTGATTCAACGCAGGTTCGCAGATAATACGATAAGCTGCCATACCGCTATTACTACCTAGAGCGACGACTTCGGTAATGATGCCGTGACGGATCTGACTGGTTAATAGTGCATCACCTGTGTTCCAGTGAATAGATAGACTTTGCCCGATCCAGTCTTTGGTATCCAGCCCTGCTTGTGGGTGCAGTAGCGTCATGCTAATACGGTAGCCACAGTAGAGTGACAGCTGACGCTGCTGATAAGACTGCGCGCGTTGGTCGTGATGGTAAGGGCTTGGATAGGCATCTGGCGTGGGCATAAGCGCAGGCTCATTCCACACGCTATCAGGCAGTGGCATGCCAAGCAAACTCTCGATCAAGTCCGCTTGCTGTACCAAACTAGTAGCAATATCAGGATGGGCACTGCTAATTTGCAAATGCCGTTTCGTTTGAGTCCATACCATGACACGCCCTTCTCTATCAGTCTAAAGGTATAAATACAGTCAACCCACTATAAAACCGCTGCACTATCGCTATCATGGCGGATGAACTGTATCAATATACAAAATTAAAAATGCCCCATAGATTGCCGACATACTGACAACCCAATCAACGATTCAAACCCAATTCAACCACTCAATTAATAGCCATCATCAGATGAGTCGCGTTTCGGCTGAATCCCAATCATGTCAGAGAGCATCGACAACTGGTCTTCGTTCTTGATGATATGCGAAAGCCACTGATCAAGTGGCATATCAGCCCAATCAATCGCCCGACCAAGTAAAAATGTCACAGGACTGTGCGGCTCATTGGTCGCAAAGTAATCTTGAATTTGACCCAATAATTTAAGCGCTTGCCGGCGGTTTGCTTGATGATCGCGATTACTCGGAGTAAAGCTGGTTGGTACGCTGTTTTTTGCGCCGCTTGCTTGTCCTCCGTCTAACATCGCGCTATCAGTAGATAAACTACCATCTATATCATCAGCAGTGCTCTCTTGACCTTCGCTGTCTAGCCCGTCAGCTTGCTCCGGTATCAATGGACGTAGATGCTGATTTAGAGACACGAGCAACTCAGTAACTGGCGCAAACACAGGCGCATCCATTCCCATCAGGTTATTTAGTTGATCTGTGAGTGCTTGCCATTTTTCTGTGATGCTATTGAGGTGGGTCATGAGCGCTTGTTGCCATGCCTCACTACTGTTTTTGATAGCGTTATTATAATCACTAAGCGTTAATTGGCTGGTCGATTCGCTATCAGGATTTTGCTGACGTTGCTTATCATGATCTCGAGCGGTTAAATAATAGTTATAGTTATATTTTTCAGCCTTTGTTTCAGACAGTGATAGCTGTTTTAGATCATCAGTGAGCGCTTTTACGAACCATGAGAGCAGTCCCGCTCTGATATCCATACTGTCTTCTTCACCATCTAGCGGCGGATACATGGTGAGCCAATACTCGTCATTAAGTGCTTGTAGTAGGCTAAGCCCTTGGCTGATACCCGCTAAATGATCGGTATGACTCAACGCATCGACATACCAGAGCGCCAGCTTCATATCTTTACTGGTATGAATCAGTAAGTCTGCACACTGCTCCTTCACAAAGTCCCAATCAGCCACTTTTAGCTCAGTGACCCAGTTCCCTTGTGCCAATAACGGATCATCTTCTTGACGAGCAGCGACGATAGCATCGATACGCATATCAAAGGTAAGGTCTTCGCCCACACCCTGATGACTGCCATCGATAGGAGCAATGAGCGCATCCATGTTAACCACTAAGGCATTATTAGTGTTCATTATAGTGATTCTTCCTTAATCGATTTTTTACTGGGTGCTTTTTTACTAGGAGTTTTTTTACTAGCAGCTTGTTTGGCTGGTGCTTTTTTGACTGGTGTCGCTGTTTTCTTAGCACGCGGTTTCTTAGCAGCGATCTTGTTAGCAGATGCTTTGGTAGCTGCTGGTTTTTTTTCATCCTGACCGGCTATTGACGTGTCTGACACTTTCTCAGCCGTTTCTGCACCCTGGTTTTTGCTACCATAGCTTTCGCTGCTTTGTGCCATTTGACTCAGTGGCACAACTGCATCGGTATCCAGACGATAAGCAAAATTATCATCGGCATCAACGAATACTGTAATCTGCTTCAGCACACTTTGACTGTCATCATGCGCCAGCAACTGACCTGCCAGCTGCGGCAGCAAAGTATGACTAATGATAGCATCGGCGTTACGTGCACCAGAATCCACCTCATGACAACGCGACAAAATCAGCTCAATCACCTCATCGTCAATAACACAAGGAACTTCGTAATTTTCACGAATACGTCCAGTGATTTTGTCTAATTTCAAGCGGATAATTTCTGCCAGCGCGTCATCGCTCAACGGATAGTAAGGAATGACTGTCAGGCGACCCAAAAAGGCAGGCTTGAATGATTTATACAGATGTGGATTAATGACTTGTTTTAGGTTATCACTATCGGGCAAACTAAAGTCAGTAACGGCTGGATCGGTATTAATACACGCCTGCATAATCGCAGATGAACCGACATTACTGGTCAATAAAATAAGCGTGTTTTTAAAATCAATTAAACGCCCTTCGCTGTCCTCCATCACCCCTTTATCAAAGACCTGATAAAACAAATCCAATACGTCTGGATGGGCTTTTTCTACTTCATCAAGCAACAACACGCTGTAAGGACGACGGCGAATCGCTTCCGTTAATACACCACCCTCACCATAGCCCACATAACCTGGAGGTGAGCCTTTTAATGACGCCACACTATGAGCCTCTTGATACTCTGATAGGTTAATCGTAATAAGGTTACGCTCACCACCATATAGTACCTCTGATAGCGCCAATGCAGTTTCTGTCTTACCTACACCACTTGGCCCAACGAGCATAAACACCCCTTGCGGGCGATTGGGATCGTCTAGGCGTGCTTTCGCCGTGTGAATACGCTTGACGATAGCCGCCACCGAATGGTCTTGACCAATGACTCGCGATTGTAGGGTGTCAGCCAAACCTAAGATATGGTCTTTTTCATTGCCTGCCATATCGTTGAGTGGAATCCCTGTCCAGTCCGAGATAATCTGCTTAATAACCTGTCTATCTAATACCGCATGAATCAGTCGCTGCTCCTCTTGTATCTGTTTTAGCGACTGTTCAATGTTTTGGTACTCAGACTGTTTGTCTAAGCGCTCTTTTGCACTGAGCGCATCAGTACCATCTGTCTTGTCATTCAACTGCTTATTCAATGTATCAAGCTGATCATTAAGCTCGCGCTGTTCGTGCCAGCGACTGGTCATATCTGCAATGCTTTGCTGATTGGTTTGACGCTGCTCATCAAGCACGGCAATTTTTTGGCTGACTTTTTCTTTTTCATCAACGCCGCCGATACGCTCAAGCTGCTGACTGAGATTATTAATGTGCTGCTCTAACTGCAACCCTTTCGCTTTTAATCTATCCAGTTGATTGGGTATCGCGGTCTTAGATAAGCTCACCCGTGCAGCCGCCGTGTCTAATACGCTGACCGCTTTATCAGGTAGCTGTCTATCGCTGATATAACGTGCTGATAGCTCAACAGCTGCTTGTAGCGCATCATCATCTATCAAAATCCCAAAGTGCGCCTGCATTTTGGCACTCAAACCACGAATCATCGCCACTGCCGTATCGATATCAGGCTCATCGACTTTGACCACTTGAAAGCGGCGTGACAACGCTGCATCTTTTTCAAAGTATTTCTTATACTCTGACCACGTCGTCGCTGCAATCGTTCTTAGCTCACCACGAGCCAGCGCAGGCTTTAATAAATTCGCCGCATCATTTTGACCTGCCTGTCCACCTGCTCCAATCAAGGTATGCGCTTCATCGATGAATAGGATAATCGGCTTGACCGATGCTTGCACTTCTTCGATGACTTGCTTGAGACGGTTTTCAAACTCGCCTTTGACGCTCGCTCCTGCTTGTAGCAATCCCATATCGAGACTACGTATTGTCACGTCTTTGAGCTGATCAGGCACTTGACCGGCGACTATCTTTTGCGCCAATCCTTCTACCACTGCGGTCTTACCTACCCCTGCCTCACCCGTCAAAATAGGGTTGTTTTGACGACGACGAATCAAAATATCGACCAACTGGTGAATCTCAAACTCACGACCAATGACAGGGTCTATCTGCTCTGCACTGGCTTTAGCAGTCAAATCATAAGTGTATTTATCCAGCGCAGGTGTTAGCTTAGTAGCTGCTTGTTCTGTATCTAAAGACTCTTGCTGGTCAGTATCATTGTCTACATTACCCTCAGCGTCTTTACTGGCACCTTTATTATTGCTTGATCCACTGCCCTCGGTGCTGCCAAGACATTGACGCTCATAGTCATCTTTTAGCGTAAAACGATCGATATACTGTAGCTGTTCTGGAAGGGTTTTGAGGACCGACTGATAACGCTCATACGATAGTAACACCAGTAATATATGCCCAGAGCGAATTTCTAACAAATTATTATCAGCTTGATTATGATTGCTGCTGGCAAGCTCCCATGCATCTTCTAACAGTGCCATTAGAGCTTCACTAAATACTGGCGTTGAACCAGTTGCCTGACCAAACGTATTTAGTAGATCTGTGATATCAGCTAGCAATGCCTGCTGATTTATCTTATTGAATTTGAGTATTTGCGCCACATCATTATGCGGCGTCGCAATCAGTTCATGTAGCAGATGGACAGTATCGACTTCGCGATGTCCATTGTTGATACAAAGCCTAGCTGCCTGCTGCAAACACTGTCGGCAACTTGGACTCAAGCGGGTAATTACAGCTTTTAACTGGCTCATAAATCTTTTCCTTTAACATTGTCATTGCAATTGTCATTAGACTTAACATTATTTTTATAAAATGGATGTATAAAACTTAAGATTGCGGATAAATAAACAAGCAATCTATATATTAGCTATAAAACACTTACTGAATAGGCAGTGCATAGCGAGTGTCATTATGATGCTGAGTCGCAGGATTTGATACCAAAAACCCACCTCGCCCCAAGCCGCCAAAACTACTTTCTGATAACGACAATGGCGTGATATATTTTTTATCTAACTCTAACTGCATTTCAACAGCAAGACAGACACCGCACCACTTACGGATAAAATCAACAATAACTCGATACATATCGCCAGCGGGTAATAATCTTAAATAACGCTTGGCATCCAATTGATGAAACACAATCCTAATCTTGCTATCGAACTGTACGGCGCGCTCACCGCAAAATGCAGACAGTCCAAGTGCGGCATGCTGTCTACCAAGTGCCGTCTGCTCACTAGGCGGTAGGTCAAACCACTCTGGCACAAACTGTTCGACACTAACCGTACTATCCAAGAAATGTGATAATACATGTGACAACTGGTCGGCGGTCAAACGTCCGGGGGCGATCATGCCCGCATAGGCAATCAAGCTATCGATGGCAGTTAGCTTTTTGGGCTGACGTGCTAATGCCCGTAAACTCAGCAGATAGTTGTCTTTTTTATTATTTATCTCATACTGTAATGGCAAGTTATAAAACCAGCTCGCTTGCACATATAAATCGGTCAAACGATGGTTAAATAAGTCCAAAAAGGCTGGAGCTGCCTTGTCTTTTGCATGATTGACTCGTGATGCTAGATGATCGGTATACATCGCTGGCAAGGCTGACAATGGTCCTGTCAATCCAATAACTGCAGGACAAACCTCTATCTGTTGAACTTTTAATGAGCGAGCCTTTAATAAACTGGCCTTTATGTGACCATCCTCTACCGAGCTACCACTGTCTTCCATAACATCTTGAGCAACAAGCATCATCGACTCGATTTCAGCTTGTGGATACGCCAATGATAACGAGGCACGGTAACGCACCTCGATAGGCGCATAGCCCATACTAACTTCATGACGAACCAAACGGAGTGCTTGCAACAACTCGTAAGATTGCGGTGCAGCCATTAAGTCCGTTAAATAAGAGGACTGAGACCGCTGCGTGGCTGACATCTGTATATCTCCTCTTTGGTTACGGCATCACTAATGGCCACTTCCACAAAGCTATTTAAGCTCGCATGATAGCCAAACACATGCGCCAATAAGTTGGCAAACTGACGTATACTGACGCCAGCAAAGTTTTTTTGATTGATGTTAATATTGATCAGCGTACCACGCACAAACCCAGGTTGTGGCAAACGCTGAATGCGCCTCGCTTCAATACTGGTCTCGACAGAGACAATACCTTCAACCAACAGTTGGTTTGAGGCAGATTGCGTAATATCATACAGCGACAAGTACTCTTTCATCAGCTCAGCATCTTGAGCTGCCAATGATAAAAAGTTTAAGCTAATCAGCGATATCAAACGCCAACGCTCCTCCCCTGTGTATTCAAACCGTGCCGTTCTCGTTGGCTGTTTTAATAATGATAAACTGCTAAAGCCTGACATCCCTTCACTAAACAAATCACCACGGCTTTGACCGAATACCACTTGCGCTGGTAAATCTCTATTGGTACATAATAGAGAGGCACTCATGCTCACCGCGCCTGATAAATCCTCGCGGTTCTTTTCTACAAACATAATCTGATATTCAAAACCTTGTTTAAACTCGGCCATGTCCTTATCACGTTTGATATGATAGTAACGACCTTCATCTTGCTGCTCATAATGATTGAGCGCATAAAACGGATGATATTCACGCTGTATCAGACGATTTTCGCTTTGTTTGGACTCTATGACTTTTTTCACCTCATAGATTTCGTGCTGAAAGAGCGCACGAGTATCAGGCACCAAATCATAATAGACAGAACGATGCGTTACCTGAATCGGCTTCGCGGCCGCTTTAAATAGATTGACGACAGGCGTGCAAAACAACTTAATACTACTGGCACTTAATTGCTGCAAGTTTTTTAGGCGGATGGTGTTTTTTTTATCAAACTTAAAATAACAGCGAATCTCAAAGCCATTACTGTCAATCTTTAAGTTCGGAAACGCCTGACCAATATTTAACCGTAGAAAGTTGAATTTTTCAGGAAAATAAAAGTACTCTTTTAATAATGCAGAAGCCGCATTGCTCACTCGATGACTAGGCAAAATCTGCTGTTCAGGATCGAAACCTATGATCTCAAATGGACTGCCCGTTATCTTATTAACCTTCCTACCATGCAGGTGCGTTTGCCTCACATCACACCATAACAAGTCCCATAAGCTCGTACCTTGACTGGCATCTTCATCTATATACAAGTCGAGTGAGTGATCTAGTAGTGCCTGATAGTCAAAGCTTGGATTCAATGTTTTGAACTTAATACTGATACAGCCATTTAGTAAACCATGCTGATTATCATACACCTCTTGACGTGTCTCAAAGCTGACACTATCTACCTCTATTGGCAGTAAAGTCACGTCTTGGGTTGACTGAAACTGACAAGGCGTACCGTTTATTTTTTGAGTGGCAAACGTGCTTTGCTTCGGTGCAACAACAACCTCACTCATCGCATTGCCCTGTACACCCAAATTGAACTGCGCGATAGACACCGATGGAAAAGGCTTAAGATAGTCAGGATAAACGACTTCTAATAACGACTCCGTAAAGTCAGCATACGAATCATCCAATTTTTTATTAATGCGGGCACTAATTAACGAAAAAGCCTGAATCAACCGCTCAATATGCGGATCGTCTACCGTATCGTGACCCATCAATAACCGATTGGCAATTTTTGGATATTTTTTGGCAAACTCTTTGGACTGTTTATTAAACAGGCTAAGCTCATGCTCAAAATAAGGAAGTAGACTGTCCATGATGCCTCAGTATGATTGGCGCCGCTAACGGTGTTAGCTGAGCATAGATATGGGTTATTTGATTAAGTAACGTTGAGAGCTTGGCTCAAAAAATGCATCGAAACTGACCAATTCTTGTGCCGGGTAAACTTTTAGCAACGCTTCGATAGAGAAACACAGCTGATTGACATCAACAGCACCAATATCTAGCGATACTCGAACGTTTCTGAGTCGAGTGTCTTGCTGCTCAACAGTTTCAGCTATCTGCCGGCAAATATAATCACAGTCAGTAGGATTGGCACTACTCAGCCCTACAAAATCTAAGATACCAAAATTCAATATCGATGAGCGTACGTGTTGATATTCTTGCAACTTACTAGATACCACGCAGCGTGTATTTAATAAAGCCTCTAGATCTCGTGCAACAGAGGACTTTAACTCCTCAATGTTGAGACGACGAACCACCAGTTCGTGCGACAACTGACGAGGCTGATCATCAAATAACTGTTCAAACAAATTTGGGCGAAACCCAGTTTCTTTGTTGAAGGCGTTAGTGGCGTAATTCATTGATATAATCATTCCTATTTTAAACAACAAAAAAGAAAGGCCTAAATATAAACCTTTCTTTTTCGGTACGATACAATAGATAACACTTGATACAACCTAATTTAAGCTGTATAAGTGGCAGTGTTGTTGGCTAGTGACCATTTCTTAGTCACAGCGCCTTTAGCAGAGCCATCGATATCTTGCTGAGTGTATGTCCACTCAACAGCAGCATACTTAAGACCAACTTTTTCAATTGGCACGCCTTCTGAGCGCACTGTTGGCTCAACGCTTGCGATAAGTGCATGCTTAAGCTTTACTTCAAGATATTTAACGCGCTTATCACCATTGGCACGATAAAAATCAATTTGAATCTCATCAAAAGTATAACCGGCAGAACAAGCTTCCCACAACTTAGGACTTGTAGAATCCAAGTCTTTCATAAACGTCATGTCAGAATGCTCACAACGCTCAGAAGTATGGCCACCAACACTACTTGCAGTCGCTGATTTAGGCTGACGAATCAAGTGATCCCAAGTATTTACTTCAAGCCAACCTTGATGCTCGCTATCACGAGACTCGCCATCAATTTTATATTTACCACTGAACTTAATATAAATATCCTTCATATCACATACCTTGTTTTAAAAATTTTAATTACACATTGGTTTTTAATAAACGATTAACTGTTGCTAGACTGCGGTAGTTGGGTAACCAAACGCAAAGAAACAGACAGTTCATCAAGTTGAAAGTGTGGTCTCAAAAAGACCACTGACTTGTAGACACCAGGCTTACCTGGCACTTCTACAACTTGTACAGAAGCTTCGCGCAATGGGTACTGTGCTTTAGCTTCTTGTGAGGCTCCATCATCTAGCAAGACATAACGAGAAATCCAATTATTCAAAAAGGTCTCAACATTACCTGGTGATAAAAAGCTACCGACTTTATCGCGCATCATCGCTTTTAAATAATGTGCAATACGTGAAACTGCCATAATATATTGAAGCTGTGTAGACAATGAAGCGTTGGCGTTGGCATCATCATTTTGATAAGTTTTGGCTTTTTGTACTGACTGCGCACCAAAAAATGCCGCATAATTGGTATTTTTGCAATGAACCAAAGGTATGAAGCCCAAGTCACTGAGTTCCTTTTCACGGCGATCCGTAATAGATATCTCAGTTGGACATTTGAGCGCCAGCTCTCCTTCATCTGTCTTGAAAGTATGAACTGGCAAGCCTTCAACCAAACCACCACCTTCTACACCGCGAATAGCGGCACACCAGCGATAATCAGAAAAAGCATCAGTCAGTCTTGAAGCAAAAGCATAAGCAGCATTCACCCACAAATAATCGCTATGATCACTACCTGAAACATCTTCAGTAAAGTTAAAGCCTTCGACCACTGTTCCCTCTTTAGGATCATAAGGCAAACGGCCTAAGAACCTAGGCGCAGTCAGCGCCACATAGCGAGAGTCATCTGATTGTCTAAATGCACGCCAACGTATATATTCAGCGGTTTCAAATATCTTAGACAAATCTCGAGGGCGACCAATATCAGTGAATGAATCAAGACCAAACATTTCAGAAGATGCAGCTGATATGAAAGGAGCATGTGCTGCTGCTGCAACATGGGACATTTGCTCAAGCAGGTACATATCTGAATTTTGGCGATTGAACTCAAAGTCACCAATGATGGCAGCATAGGGTTCGCCACCAAAGCTACCAAACTCTTCTTCGTAGATTTTTTTGAATAAGGTACTTTGATCAAAATCGATCGAAGACTGAAAGTCTTTGGTCAACTCGCGCTTAGTAGTATTCATCATACGAATTTTTAGCATAGATTCTGATGGTGTTTGGCTACACAAGTAGTGCAAACCTCTCCAACTAGACTCTAGTTTTTGAAACTCAGGCGCGTGCATGACGGTCGTCAATTGCTTAGATATCAGTGCATCAATTTCGGCGATACGAGAATCAATCGAAGCTGTCAGATTATCTGACAACGTCACTGTACCTTGCATGACCTCATTAGCAAGCTCTGCAATTTGTGACTTCGCACGATTCTTTTCGTCATCGGACTTGGCAACGTTACTTTTATTCACGATCTCTTCTAATAGGTCGTAGTTGTCGCTATTGACCGAATCCGTTGCTATATTCTGCTGGGCTTGAGCACTCATCGATTAATCCTCACCATCAGTTTGGTTTTGTTCTGCCATTTTTTTGACTTGCTCAGTGTTGTTGAGCACATCATCTAGCAAATCTTCTAGCTTCTCGTTTGCTGAGATTTTATTGCGCAAATCAGCTAAACGATCTCGTGCTTGCACCAACTGTTTTAATGGATCAATCTGTTCCGCAACGGCTTCTGGACGGAAGTCATCAATACTATTGAATGCCAAATCAACCGCAAACTCACCGCCTTTATCACTCAAGTCATTACTGACACGGAAGGCGGCACGCGGTGCTAGACCTGACATCACTTCATCGAAAGTATCCAAATCCACTTCGACAAACTTTTTATCTTTAAAACGAGGTTGCTCAAGTTTCGAGTCCCCTGAGAACTCTCCTAAGACGCCGACAACGAAAGGGATTTCCTTCGTTTCAATCGCATCTCCAACTTCGACATCATAGGTAAGGTGTACACGAGGAGCACGTACTTTTCCGAGTTTCTTTTGCACACTATCTTGCTTTGCCATAATTCATTACCTCAGCAATTAATTTCTTGGACGTACATTTTTAAATGGATCAGTTGATACAGGAGTATTATTAGAAGCTGGCTGGCTTACAGTTGGTTTTGGTGATGTTGACCTTGTTGGTTTTGATGGTGTTGGTGCTGGCTTTGACCTTTTTATTGGTTTTGGTGGTGTTGGATTTGACCTTCTTATTGGTTTTGGTGGTGGCTTTGGCAATGATTCATCGTAATTAAATCCGTAAACATTACCTGCTACCTTACTTAGCGTATGCTGATATTCTATTTTGGATGCCACATCTACATTATTTAAGTAGCCGGTCTGTAATTGTTTTTGAGCAACGATGATGCTGCTATTTAGCAAAATACTTTTGAGCGTTGCAGTGCTTTTACCTCGATCAATTGCCTCACTGGCTGCATAAATAGCATAGTCATGATAGCCATTGTTATAATAAATCTGCGCCAGAATATCCCAAGCCAAAGTATCACTGGGATTGACAGCCAGCCTTTGATTCAAATCTGCAATCAATTGATGCAGCTCAGGTGATTGAGCATTTGCATCTTTGAGTGTGGCAAACTGATTAACGATACTAGAACCTGGGTTTTTTTCTTGAATCACTAGCTCGCTATGCGCTGCACTCATCGCTGAACCCATGACAAATAGACCCGCCAAGAGTGCTTTCGGCAGCTTCAGATTGGCTTTGATATTGTGTTGGATACTGATCATCGTAAGTCTGTGCTCATCGTTATTAGTATTAAATGGGGACGTTGCTGTTTCAAATATATTTACGCTAAATCTTGATAATCAAACCAAAGATATTAATTAGAAGCTTGAACTAAAGTCGTGATATTGGTTAATCTGTCTTTAACCCTGTCTTTGTCATCACTACTCATTAATGTATCGTTGTGATAAACACTGATGTTACTCTCTGTTATCTTTATAGTTGAGAGCATAGCAATGTCACGTGCTTCAAGCGACTGATTATCAATAGCAATGGCATTGTTCGCCGCTCTTAGTGCTCGTGCGTACTTTTTTGAATCATAGTTAGTTTTAGCAATAGCCATCCACTCTGAAAAATCGTGTTGAGCGGTGTTACTACCAGATAAGTAAACAAGTGATGGCGCACTCAGTGCTTTGACACTTGTACTATTTTTTTTACCAGTCGTGTTACAACCAGTTATCAATACAGAAGCGCTTACTACTAAGGAAAGCAAGCCCATTGTTGTTAGATTGGTACGATAATAAGTAGGGTTCATAAGTACAGTATCATCACTAAAAATATAAAAGGAAAGTCTAACTAAAGTTTGTTGAGTATAATATATTCGGTGAGATTGATTATACATACACTTGACAATATTTCAATAAACTCTATACTTTTATTCATAAATAATTCAGCAACATTCCAATTCGGGCCATTTCCTTGGTATAAAGCCAGTAGTAACGGTACCCCTCCTATGCCCTCTCAGACCAATCGTTTACATAAAGTTACCACTAAAACCAATGATGCAACAGCAGATGCCTTATATCCTGTGGCATTTCATGGTGTCAGCAGCGTTAATCAAACCGATACTATTGACATACTAGTGTTTAGTTACATATTTCTAGACTCAGACGCTTGTTTGTCGTTGGTTGGTACACCTGTTTGCTTGACCACACTATCAGCCAGTCGCATGCCAACTTGTCGCACAGGTCTCATACGAGGTGTCCGTTATCAACAGTCTGATGGCGCGATGCACTTTTATGCACTAGATATTGTCAGCCCTGACTGGCAGTTGACGCAGTCGATACATACGCGCACTTTCATCAATCAGTCCACCCTAGATATCATCACCGCTATTCTTGGTGATTATGATATGACGTGGGAGATATCTGAGACGCTGCTATCATCAGGCAGTACCGCCTCAGAGCAATTGTCTCTGCCCTTACCTATACGCACGCAGTCAGATGTCAGTGACTATGATTTTGTCACGGGTCTGCTTGCAGATATTGGTATCTCTACTTTGTGGGTATCAGGAGAGTCGGTTGATGATCTAGGTACGTGGTGGTTCGTTAGTGGTTTGGATGAGAATGAGCAAATACCGCTGACTTATAGCTACGCCCAATCCTCCATCCAGTCAGGTCAAGACAGCGTCAATGCATTACAGATGACTACGCAGCAGTTAGGTAGTCATCGTGTCATGGTACGAGCAGATGGTTTGGCAACA
>NZ_JBQSVL010000066.1:0-17806 GCF_052376215.1 Psychrobacter sp. AOP7-B1-24 | reverse complement strand
TTTGTTATTATTTACCTCTTTGAGGTTAATGGATAAAAATAATTAGTAGGTTTAGATCTATGATTCATCCCTTTAATTAGAATCGATCAATAATTCACTGTCTCGTATATCGTCAAATAAAGACCAGTCAAGTTCTACATTATTACTTTTAATAACACTCATATCCCCTGTTGTTTCCATAATCACTGCAAACACTTCTGTTTTTGCTTTAATGCCATTTTTACGTAGCACTTCCTGAACATCACTAGTGCTAAGATTAGCTTCTTTTAAGTTGTCTTCTAAATACTCACCATGAGCCATTAAGATAATAGCTTGATTGTCTATTAAAGCTTTTAACGGTTTTATCTTACGTCTGATAACTGAAATAACTCCCTGAATTAAGAAAAGCACCGCAACAGCAAACAATCCTTGAAATAGAGAAGGCTTATCTGACAATACAGTTGATGCCAATATACTACCAATACCAACCGTCATTGCAAAATCATGGCTTGATAACTTAGAAAAACTGCGCAGACCCATCAGTCGAGTAAACAGCATCAACCCTACGTAAAAGCCTACTGCAGATAAAGAGATTCCGAGTACTTGTTGCCAGTCAATTGAAAGCCAATTCTCCCACTTCATAATACAACCTTATCTATTATATCTTTATCAAATTCTTATGCGTTCTTACCTGATGATCGTAGTCGTCAACATCAATAGCTATTTACATCAGTAATACTTTGCCATACCAAAAAAGTCCCATAAAAAAAGCAACCTGATAAGAGGTTGCTTCTTTTTAAAGTCGATACAGTATTTTTATTGTTTTAACAAACAAAGCAATCAATGCATATTGATAATCTTATTGTCATTAAGCTCACTGGCAAGCAGTCAACCTAGCAATGAATGAGATTAAAGAGCTTCGATTTGCTCAGCTTGTGGGCCTTTTTTGCCATCACCTAAGATGAAAGACACTTTTTGGCCTTCGGCTAGAGTTTTGAAACCGTTACCTTGGATAGCGCTGTAGTGAGCGAATACGTCTTGTCCACCATTGTCTTGAGCGATAAAACCAAAACCTTTAGCTTCATTAAACCACTTTACAGTGCCTTCAACTTTATCTGACATAAATTTTCCTGACTCTTTAACTGTTGGCGAGACGTGTGTCATCACCGATTAATTGATATATACCCTAATATTTTCTGCTAGATGCAACAGTCAAAACCACCAAACTATCCTTAGATAACTTAATATTTTCACCTAAAATATTTCAGATACATCTTGATTATAGCAGCTTTTGATAATCGCAACAGGTTAAATTGATGATTTTTGTAAAAAATTTAAGCTCATTATTGACAGTCATGTAATTCATATTATGTTATATAAGATACTGATATAACATAAAAAAACATCAATCTCTATCTATAGTAAAAAAATGATAGCAATAATTTAAGGTGTTTTCTACTGAGTAATAGGTAACCAAGGCGAGCTCAACACTAACAGACATAACGCAAAAAATATGAGCGAAAAAGACTGACTATAGGCAATATACTTATCTGGTATCACTAAGTCTTTGGGAGAATCAGGGATGCCTTTACGTTTTAACAAGCGTGTCCCATATACCCAACCAAAGGTTGTATATATGCCATAAGCCGCAGGTACGGTGATAGCCAACGGTTCCAAATCAATCACGTATAACACGACCACAGAAATAAAGAACCATGTAGTATCTAGAAATGAGCTGATTTGAAAAAACTTAGACTTAGGCAACTTTCCACCTGTCTTTTTAAGCATTTCTCCTTCTATCCAAATTAAAACTGCTACCACAGCGCTAAGAGTAATATACACGAATTGCGGCGTTAGCCAGTCAGGATAAGATATTTGCACAACACACAACCTGTAATCTATAGAAAAGTAAAAATGAACGAATCATTTGATTGATGTAATAGCTCAAAATAAGATCAGTGCTTTACTGAACAAAACGTAAATAACTAACCTTAAGCTTGTTTATATTGGGTAATATAAGTAATTTTCAACCCATACTATAGTCAGTCCTAAACAAAAGAGGCACAACTACGCGAGACGGATTACATTTAGCGTAGCCTCTGTCTGCGTAGGCACAGCAAGCAAGAAAAATGTAAACCGTATCGCTGTATTTATTTTATAGTGGATCGACTATAACGTCTTACAATAAAAACATTGAGTAAATACAGCCCATAAAAAAGCCCACGCTATCAAAAGATAACGTGGGCTTTTTTTAAACTAAATAGATTTGTTATAACTGACTATCAGTTTAGTTTTTGTCTTTATCGATAATTTTATTACCGCCAATCCATGGCATCATACCACGTAGCTTGGCACCTGTGGTTTCGATTGGATGCTCTGCATTGTTACGACGGCGAGCTGTCATAGATGGGTAGTTAGTTGCGCCTTCAGAGATGAACATCTTCGCATATTCACCAGACTGGATGCGTTTTAATGCATTACGCATTGCTTCACGTGATTGCTCGTTGATAACTTCTGTACCAGTCACGTACTCACCGTATTCAGCATTATTACTGATTGAGTAGTTCATGTCAGCGATACCGCCTTCATACATCAAATCAACGATAAGCTTGAGTTCATGTAGACACTCAAAATAAGCCATTTCTGGTGCATAGCCAGCTTCTGTTAGTGTTTCAAAGCCCATTTTCACAAGCTCTACTGCACCGCCACAAAGTACGGCTTGCTCACCAAATAAATCGGTCTCAGTTTCGTCTTTAAACGTTGTTTCAATGATACCTGAACGACCACCACCAACACCAGCAGCATATGATAGTGCTAACTGTTTGGCTTGACCTGAAGCATCTTGGTAGACAGCGATAAGGTCAGGAATACCACCGCCTTTAGTGAATTCTGAACGTACAGTATGACCTGGTGCTTTTGGTGCAACCATGATTACGTCAAGATCATCACGTGGAACGACTTGGTTGTAGTGAATGGCAAAACCATGAGCAAATGCTAATGTAGCACCTTGTTTGATGTTTGGTTCGATAACATCGTTATAAAGCTCTTTTTGGAACTCATCAGGCGTCAAAATCATAACGACATCAGCTGCTTGTACTGCTGCTTCTACTTCAGAAACTTTAAGACCAGCATTTTCAGCTTTTTTCCATGAGCCAGAGTTGGCACGTAAACCAACAGTCACATCAACATCTGAATCTTGTAGGTTAAGCGCGTGCGCATGACCTTGTGAACCGTAACCAATAATAGCGACTTTTTTGCCTTGGATAATCGATAGATCACAATCTTTGTCATAATAAACGTTCATAAATACAGTCCTTTTTCTCAATCATGGATAACCATGGATAGTAAACGCAGATACTGTCGCTAATGTTATAAAACACCAGCTAAGATAAGCGTTATGTTAATTTAAAAAACACATTTTAACTAAATAAAATTTCTATTAAATGCTAAGTCATTTAAATGCTAAGTTGGTCGGGCACTACGTTGATCAGATACTTAACGTTTTTTCGCCACGAGCAATACCGATCACACCCGAGCGTACCACTTCCATAATACGTTCACGACCAATCACGTCGATAAAACCATCAAGCTTGGCTTTATCACCAACGATTTGAATCGTATATAGGTTGGCATTTACATCGACAATTTGTGCACGGAAAATATCTGCGTTGCGCTTAATTTCTTCACGCACGCTACCAGTCGCTCGAACTTTTATCAGCATCAATTCACGCTCAATGTGTACATTTTCTGATAGATTCAGCACTTTAACCACTTCAATCAATTTATGCAATTGCTTTGTGATTTGCTCAATTCTTTCAGGTGATGTAATGGTGGTCACTGTCAAACGCGAAATACTTGGATCATCGGTAGGCGCGACGTTTAACGTCTCAATATTATAGCCACGTTGTGAGAACAAGCCGACTAAACGCGACAACGAACCCGCTTCGTTTTCCATCAATACCGAAATCAGATGTTGTTGTTGCATTAGGTACGCTCCCCTTTTGTTAACCACATATCACGCATTGTCTGTCCAGCGATTTGCATTGGATATACATGCTCATTACGATCGACATAAACGTCGATAAATACCAACTTGTCCTTCATAGCCATGGCTTCAGCTAGTTGTGCTTCCATCGTTGCAGGATCAGTAATCTTGATGCCTACATGACCGTAGCTTTCAGCTAATTTAACGAAGTCTGGCAATGAATTCATATATGACTGTGCGTGACGACCTTCATATAGCATGTCCTGCCATTGCTTAACCATACCAAGCTGGGCATTATTCAGATTCAAAATTTTAACAGGCAAATTATATTGTAAGCAGGTTGACAGCTCTTGGATATTCATCTGAATAGAGCCTTCACCAGTAATACAAACCACATCACGCTCAGGATTGGCGAGCTTTGCTGCCATCGCATACGGAAGACCAACACCCATGGTACCAAGACCACCAGAGTTCAACCACTGACGCGGCTCATTATAGGTATAGTAGAGCGCTGCAAACATTTGATGCTGACCGACATCACTGGTGATAATAGCGTTACTGTTAGTCACTTTATCTAGAGCTTGTACAACACTTTGTGGCTTAATGCCATTATCTGTACTGGTGTCATAACGCAAACCATGACGCTTACGCCATTCGTTAATCTGTGACCACCAGTCTAGCAATGCATGTTGCTCAAGCTGTTTGTCATCACCGACAATATCTAACATATCTGTCAATACTGATTTGACATCGCCAACGATTGGAATATGCGCCAAAATAGTTTTTGAAATCGACGCAGGATCGATATCAATATGGATAATTGTCGCATTAGGGCAGAATTTTTTAACATTATTGGTCACGCGATCATCAAAGCGTGCGCCTACTGCCAAAATTACGTCAGCATGATGCATGCTCATATTGGCTTCATACGTACCATGCATACCTAACATTCCTAAGAACTGACGATCAGAACCAGGGAATGTACCAAGACCCATCAAAGTATTGGTCACTGGCAAATTTAGACGATGTGCAAGATCTGTCAACTCTTCGTGAGCTTTGCTCCAAATCACACCACCACCAGCGTAAACAACAGGACGCTGTGCTGCTAATAGCGTTTCTACTGCTTTTTTGATTTGACCACTGTGGCCTTTTAATGACGGCTGATATGAGCGTATAAATACTTCTTCTGGATATTTATACGCGAATTTTTCGCTAGGTGCGGTCATATCTTTTGGCACATCAATCACAACAGGGCCTGGACGTCCAGATTGGGCAATATAAAAGGCTTTTTTGACAATCATTGGGATTTCGCTAGCATGGCGCACTTGAAAGCTATGCTTAACGATAGGACGGGAGACACCAACCATATCTGTTTCTTGGAAGGCGTCTTCACCGATGAGGCTGCTTGGTACCTGACCTGCGATGACGACCATTGGTACCGAATCCATAAAGGCAGTAGCAATAGCAGTCACTGTATTGGTTGCACCAGGACCTGATGTTGCCAATACAACACCTGTATGACCAGTCACTCGTGAATAAGCATCCGCCATGTGACCCGCTGCTTGCTCATGACGCACCAAAACATGCTCAATATTCTCTTGTTGGAATAAAGCATCATAGATATGAAGAACAGCACCGCCTGGATAACCAAAGATGTATTTAACACCTTCATCCGTCAGCGCCTGCACTAGCATCTCGGCACCAGACAGCATCACAGGCTGCTGACTACCTTCAGCAAGGCGTTGTTGTTTTTCTTCAAAATTTTTGGCGGCATTACCCGTTTGGGTATGTCCAGTCATATTCGGACTTTGCGTGGTTTGCGTCACTGTCATCACCTTTATTTTTGGCAAGCAGTAGCATTACTTTATCAAAGAAGACAACAACGTTTACACATGGTTATTCATCTCATAAAAATGACTGCTAATACTTATCCATATCAAGAATGTGTACTCGCTATATTTCAGTAAGCTTGCCTTTAAAACAACATGCTACTCAAACACGGCAATATAGTAAGGTCAGTTATATGACAAGGCTTTATCGATGTACAGTGACAAGATGCGAGTGCATCTATAAAAGACGCTTATTATTAATATCAGCAAGCATTTATGGATGTATACAGAGGCATTAAAATCGACAGACGAATTAACTCTCATGACCGATAGTACAATGCAATATCGTTAAATATTACAATAGGTCCGTTCAGAGTGTATTGTCACGCAATCTTGTACCATGCTTAATACAATTGCTAACGCTATTACTTAGCGTAATTTAAATAATAAGTTTATCTTAGTCATTGTAGACAGATAAGTCCGGAGACAATGTCTATAGTATTGAATAGCTAGCGTTATATGCATGCTATTTTTTCTATATCATTATCACAAAGAAAACGAAACTGCGTAAGCTACCGATAAGTAACCCGTAGTTTTCATTTTCAAGTGCCACGGCAATATTATAAAAGCCGCTCACTGACCAATCAACGGCTATTATATTCAACGCTTTGCGCGCTATTGTCAAGAAAAACTTCTAAAGCCTATGCCTAACTAATAGTTATTAAATAATATACATTCATAATGATTATTTGCTAGAATCAAATGCTGGTACATTTTTAGTACCATTCACACACTAAAATGTTATATTGACACATATATACACAACTATTTTTTAAATTAAGAGGATTGCTACAATGGCATATGCATCTAAGAAAAATACTGCTGCCAAACTACTTGTCAGTATGAGTGCAGCGTGTATGCTAATGCTGTCAATGAATGCCAGTCAGGCTGTTCAGGTTTATAAATCTATCGGTACCCATGGCGAAGTAAAATATAGCCAACATGAGCCGCAAAATGGTAAAAATGTTGAGCTAATTGAATTCCGTAGTGATGGCAGACGAAGCAACGCTGGAGAAATGGCAGGTAAAACAGATCCTAATCAAAACAATAACACCCAAAGCGCAGAAGAACAGCGAATCGCACAACTTGAAACACGCATTAAAGAACAAGATGCACAAGAAAATGCTCAACGCTGCCAATCACTACGTAACAACTTGACCAACCTAAACGTTGGCGGACGTATCTATGAAATGGATGACAATGGCAACCGTGAATATCTGGACGGCCGTGAGATTGAACTCAAACGTGAGCGTGTGCAGCAAGCAATTGACCAGTACTGTGCCAACACATCTACCTAGTTTTTAATTCTTAGTACTGTTCAATCATTAACTCCATAGTATGACGAATGGCTACTGGCATATCTTGAGCTTGTAGCCCTCGTTGTCCTATCAAGAACTTGCTCTGCTCAGTATTAAAGCTATTCGATTGACTAACCAACATATCTCCTGCTAGACCATGTATAAGCACTGCTTGGTGCAAACTACGCATTTCTGATGTAAGGTCTTGTTGTGCACATAATCCAGCAACGATACCAGACAACACATCGCCCATACCAGCTGTTGCCATACCAGCATTACCTACACTGCAGACATAAACTTGTATAGAATCTAAACATTGCTCCAATACGAGCGAGCCTGCCCCTTTTAACACCCAGTTTCCACCATACATCTCCGCACACTGCTTTATAGCATGTAATCTATCTGACTCTATCTCAGTTATTTTTTTATTCAGCAATCTAGCCGTTTCACCACTATGCGGTGTCAGTCTAACCTCATTATCAACGCTATAATCTCGTAGATCAGTGACCAACTTATGGCTTTGCATCTGTAGTGTTGCCAAATGATAGAGTCCATCAGCATCGATAACGATTGGCTTTTTCGCCACCATAGCCACTTGTATGTACTTTATAAATAATGACTGTGCTTTTTCGTCACGGCCCAGACCCATGCCGATGGCAACCACGCTGACGTCTTTGATTAACTGCTGAACTCCCTCGATATCATGCAGGTTAATAGTCATTGCATCTGGTAACGACGTTAATAGTGCACCATGGAAACCCTCGTGGCAGGCAACCGTAATCTTACCCGCACCAGTCGCCATCGCACTCGAAGCAGATAATATTGCCGCCCCGCCCATACCCTGTGAGCCATCTATACGATTACCACCGATGATTAGTACGTGACCATAGCTGCCCTTATGGCTATTTTGGCGACGTGGACTAAGACCATGTCCAGTAGCAATCAACTTGGCTACTGGCTCAAACTCTCGACTATCTCTCTGGTAAGGTATCAGCGGTATATCAATAACCTGTCCGCTATAATCCATACCGTCTTTGGTATGTAACCCAAACTTGCGTGCAATCAAGCACAAAGTCACGTCAGCTTCTACCGCTACTCGGTCAAACACCTCACCAGTAGAAGCGACCAAGCCACTTGGAATATCCACAGCGATAGCCAGTACATTATTTCTTTGAGACAGTTGATTAAAAACACTAATTGCCTGTTTATAAATACCACGAGGCGCACGATCTAAGCCTATACCAAATAGTGCATCAATATAAACATCAGATTCGAGAGCAGTTGTACTTATACTATTTTGACTGTCGCTATGATCTTCAAATCGTAGATAAGGGCAGTTCTCAGATAATGCTATTTTCATAGCCTTACCTGCATCGTTTATTGGACTTGCAGCATTGGACACTTTCGCCTGATGACTTATATCAAAATCACAATTATCGAAACCAACGGTTATCACTTGTACCTGCCAGCCAGCTTGCTGTAGATAATAAGCAATTAACCAACCGTCACCACCATTGTTGCCTTTCCCGACCCAAACATTCACTCGATACTGACCAGTATGATGATAGGAAGAGTTAGTAGAGGGTAAAGGAGAACCTAGATATTTTTGCTCATAAAGCTGTTCAATATGTCGGGTCATTTGCCAAGCCGCTTGTTGCATTAACCCAAAGCTATCATGACCCTCACAAAACCATGCTTGCTCTATAGCGTAGAGCTGTTTACTGCTATATAGCGATATAGATCTCTTTTGACCTGCTAACAAATGATTTATTACCTGCATGATTAACCCTCAACTATTGCCATTCGTCTGTTTCAAGACTACTTTAAAAAAACATTACTCAAACCTACTTACCTTTCTCTATTATTAGCTTAGCAAAAGCTCACTTCAATTTATGTATCAATCTCAGTGAAAGTTTATTTTCTTTTATGCTTGCGCTATAAACTCACTGCCTTATCATAGCGGTATTCACATCAATACCTGCCATCACACATGAATAACTCATCTAAAACAAACGCATCCATTTCCACTACCAAGAAAGCGACTACCACGCCAGTATCCAATGACCTGCCTGACAATCAAATTATGGTTAATAATACCTCAGCGTTTACTAGCACAGTGGATATCAAACAATGGATTAAAACCCAAGCACAAAACTTAGGGTTTGCTGACTGCGGTTTCCTATCCGTGCATCATCCTTTATTTGCAAAACAAATTATAAAATTGCAACAATGGCTAGATAAAGGTTATGAAGGGCAATTGCAATTTATGCATAATAATCATCATTTACGGTCAAACCCTGAACAGCTTGTAGATGGTGCAAAGACCATTATTAGCGTACGTATGGATTACCTGAGCCAAGCCCCGAAACCTCGTACGGTTACTGACAACGACCACCCCAATCAAGGTATCATTGCGCGCTATGCTAGAGGGCGTGATTATCATAAGACGATGCGTAGTCGTTTGAAACAATTGGCACTCAAAATAGAAGCCATGCTTCCTGAATGGCAGCATCTTGATATCGGATCAGAACAAGATTTTATTTTTAGGCCTTTTAGTGATTCTGCTCCTATTTTTGAGCGGCCTATTGCCGACGCAGCGGGGCTTGGCTGGACAGGAAAGCATACACTTCTCATCAACAAAAACGCAGGCTCATTTTTTGTTTTGGGTGAGCTATTTATCAGTCTTAAGTTGCCTGATGACAAACCTATTAAAGAGCATTGTGGTAGTTGTAGCGCTTGTATTGATATCTGCCCTACCCAAGCGATTGTTGCACCCTATCAGCTCAATGCCTCAGCCTGTATCTCTTACCTCACGATTGAACACGATGGTATTATTGACACAAAATACCGCCGTGCTATTGGTAACAGAGTCTTCGGTTGTGATGACTGCCAACTTATCTGTCCTTGGAATCGCTATGCCAACCTCACACCTGTAGAAGACTTTGCACCACGGCATAATCTTGATAGCAGTAGCTTATTGGAGCTGTGGCAGTGGCAAGAAGCTGAATTCATGAAAAAGACCGAAGGTAGTCCACTGAGACGCACCGGTTATGTGAATTTTTTACGTAATATTGCTATTGCCCTTGGAAACGCAAATGCTAATACAGAAACCATTACTCAATTACAGTCGAAACTGGGTCTGCATAATGAGATGCTTGATGAGCATATACTTTGGGCCATAGCTGAGCAGCAAGAAAAATTAAAGACGATTACGTCTTAGAACTATTTTATCTAAACAAAAAATGCCTCTTATTCATAAGAGGCATTTTTTTGACACATGTTTTTGTGCTATTTAGTATGAATGTTATGGCTTAGGAATACGCAACACTTGACCTGGATAAATCTTATCTGGGTCAGACAGCATGGGTTTATTGGCTTCAAATATTTTCAGATAATCACTGGCTGAACCATAAACTTCTTTAGCAATTTTAGATAAATTATCGCCAGACTTTACTGTGTACATCGTTGACTCAGGGGCGTCTTCTTCGATATCAATATTATCAATTACTTTCGCAACATTCTGTACATTACCAATAGCAATGATTGCTTTTTCGCGGTCTGCTTGTGTCTTCGCCTTACCACTAATTTCAGCAGTATCCGTTGAGCCATTGTATTTGATCTTTAGCTCACTAATATTTAGATCCTGCTGCTGAACACGACGCAGCAAAATATTTGCTACCGACTGCGCTGAGGGCTCACTGCTTTTGACTGGTGTATTAGCCTCTGCTTTGGTTTCTGATTTTGCATCATGTTTGTCTTCATCTCGATTAAAAATCTTATCACCGATGTCTTTTGCAAAACTGAACATACCCATAAACTTACTCCTTAAAGTATCGTTAATTATTTTAATAGTCTTTATTTTTCTAATAATGAATGCCACTTAGCATCACCATTTTCACTTACTATTATGATTATAAGTAAAATCCAGCATGGTAGATAGTAATCGTATGTTGAATAATGTTTATGTGACGTAGCTTATGTTAACATCGCCACTAATCAAATAAACACATCCTTTTTATAAGAAATAATAGACATAAAAAAACCGCCTATCTACTAAGATAAGCGGCGATACAAAACTGACTCAGCTATATTAAATTATAGCTGTGCTTGTACATAATCAATTGCTTTTTGAACAGTCGTTAATTCTGCTGAATCTTCATCAGGAATAGTAATGCCAAAATCGCTTTCAAATGACATAACCAACTCAACTAGGTCTAGTGAATCTGCTCCTAAGTCTTCCATAAATGAAGCATCGTTGTTGATATCTTCAACATTCATACCTAATTGCTCAGCTACTGCTGCCTTTACTCTTAGCTCGGTATCGTTACTCATGTAGATTTCTCCTTTTTGATCTATTATTTTGACAAATCACTATAGTTCTGCGGTTAGAGTCTATAGTATTGTATATAAAATGAGGTTTTCAGATTAGCCTGGCTGTCTGAATGCTTTATAACAGCTTATACGTTTTGACTCATGTTTAGCCAAGCCTTGCTATAATACAGGGCTTTGACCTAAAAGTGTCCGTCATTATAACACCCTTTATTATAGTTTACACTCGTTCACACAGTTTTTTATTGTCACTATGTAACACTTGTGCGTCACTTACATATACATACCACCATTGACAGGAATAACCGCGCCTGTGATGTAGCTAGCCTCATCGCTGGCTAAGAAATATACTGCGGCTGCGATGTCTTCTGGCTGCCCCAAACGGCTGATAGGTACAGCATCTAACATCGAGTTTAATAGGCGTTCGTCAAGCTCATCAGTCATATCAGTTTCGATCAAACCTGGAGCGACGCAATTGATCGTAACTTGTCGAGACCCGATTTCGCGTGCTAGGGTACGGCTAAAGCCTTCCACCCCTGCTTTGGTAGCAGCATAGTTAGATTGACCCGCATTGCCCATCTGAGCAACAACAGAGGTAATATTGATAATACGACCACGGCGTGCTTTCATCATTCCGCGTACTGCACGTTTACTCATTCTATAAATCGAAGTTAGATTGGTATCGATGACGTTTTCCCAATCCTCATCTTTCATACGCATGAGTAGTCCATCTTGCGTGATACCCGCATTATTAACCAATACTTGTACCGCACCATAGACGCTTTCAATCTCTTCAAACAGCTTATCAATTTGCGCAGTATCACGTACATCTAAAACGCGGCCAATACCACCACTATCATGAAGATAACTATTGATAAGCTCCGCACCTTTCTCAGTGGTGGCTGTGCCAATAACGAAATGACCTTCTTTAGCAAAGCGTTTGGCAACAGCCTTTCCAATACCACGGCTCGCGCCTGTTACTAATGTAATCGTACGGCTCATGATAATAACTCCATTAACTTCTCAAGGCGGGCAGATTTATCGGTAGGGTAACTAGTAATTGGTTGTGCTTGACGCTTGGCCAAATTACTTAATACGTTGCCACTGCCGCATTCTATTAAGGTATTAACTTGCTTGTCAGCAAGCTCTTGCATCGTTTTTGACCATAATACTGGTTGGCTCAATTGCTCAGTCAGGGCCTGTTTGATACCCAATGCACTGGTTTCGACACGTGCATGACGGTTTTGAATAACAGGAATCGCTGCTGGCTCAAACTTAATGTCCGCCAATATTTCAGCCAACGCACTACTTGCAGGCTCCATAAGTGCACAATGAGATGGAACACTGACCTTTAGCGATATGGATTTTTTGCCAGTATTTTGAACTTTATCTATCACAGCATTAACGCCTACAGCATTACCCGATATCACCACTTGGCCTGGACTATTAAAGTTAGCCGCACCAACAATGGCATCATCAACATGCTCAGTTGCTTGTTCACACAAGTTTTCAACCCGATTGTCTTCAAGCCCTAATACTGCCGCCATGGCTGTATCTATACCTACAACAGCCTCTTGCATTAGTTGACCACGCTTATGTACTAACTTTACTGCATCGGATAGTGATATGACATCAGCAGCGCAAAGCGCACTATACTCACCTAAAGAATGGCCCGCTAAATAACAAGGTTTTGTGGTTATTTTTTGTTTTAAGACACGCCAGATTGCTATGCTAGCCACCAGTAATGCTGGCTGAGTATATTGAGTTTGATTAAGCTTTTCTTCATCTTGACAGATTGCCCATAAATCTTCACCAAGTGCCTCGCTCGCTTCGGTGAAAGTATCACGAATTTCTGGATAGGTCTCAGCAAGCTCACTAGTCATGCCAACGACTTGTGATCCTTGTCCAGGAAAAATTATTGCAATCCGCGTGGGCTGCTTGTTTGCCATATCGGGTACAGAGGCCATAACCAATATTCCTTATTTAATTGGAAATATCCCTAAAAATAACGGGATTTGTTATATTATTAGGTACGACTCAAAGCCGTTAATTCCGTTATTTATTTGGAAAAAATGAACTATCAGTAAACTATACACTGACACAGTCTATTATCATAGCGAACGACACCTAAACAGGTGTAGCAAAGAATACCGCTAAAATTATAATCATAGATTGTATCAGGTCGTTTTCATATTTACCAAAAACTAGAGCTAAAAAAATTTGTGTTTTTACTCTGAAAAATAATAGCAAAAAGCCAAGTTATCTAGCTACATAATATATGATAGCGAAATAACTTGGCTTTCTTTAGCTCAAAATTCATTGCTTAATAACAGCTAAACAAAAGTAATAATAGTAACCAGTACTATCGCTACTTTTGCATTAGCTATTGACCAGCAAACAACTTAAGCATCTTGACTTACTTTAAACAATTGACGACCACGGTAAAAACCATCTTTAGTCATGTGATGACGACGATGTTTTTCACCAGTAGTAGCATCTATGCTCAGCTCAGCCACTTCCATACGATGGTGTGAACGGCGCATGTCACGACGAGAACGGCTTTTACGACTTTTTTGAACAGCCATGATATAGCTCCTATACTTAAAAGGGATAAGCTTAAAATTCAGCTTTAATCGATACTGACAGAGGCTATATGATCACAACAACCTAAGTCTTACGCATCATTAGTTAAATAGATTGCCACCTACATAAAGTGCTGACTACGTCTAAAAGCTATAGCAAATTTGCCTAGTCAGCTTTTATCTGCAAGCAACTCGTTGCTAGAATGCAATAAACCGGACATTATACGCATGTTTTATGGATTAATAAAGCCCTGCCTCTCACTCTTCTGTAGAAAGTTGATAAAAGGTATCACAAATCTAGTAAGTAGTACATTTATATATGAGTTGTCTTCTAGTAAAACTATAACTTGCCTTTTAGTGAAGCTAAAGCAGCAAAAGGATTTTCACTTTCTTCTTCTTCTGGAATTTCACCAAATTGCTCTACCGTCATCTCACAATCATCATGCTTTGGTGCCATTGGTGTTTTCAGCAAGATTTCATCTTCAACCAATTTTTTGAATGGTAATAAGCTCTCTGGTGATTGCTCTGTAATGATTTCTTCAAGCAATAAATAATCTTGCTCTTCATCAACCAAGCGCACTTGGCTTTCTTGTTCGAGTAAAGCAATATTATAATCATCAGATAATTCGATAGCCACTGGCTGCAAACAACGCTGACAAGTCAACCAAACATTACCCGTCAATGTAAATGACAAGTGTAAGACATTGTTATGGCGGTATAAGTTAGCACTAATCGATATTTCCTTCTGTTCATGCTCAGTGCTCAGAATAGCTTCAAGACGTTTGAAAATGCTCGGCTCTACGTCTCCTGACCATTCGTAACCAGTGTCTGCCCATTTGTCTAAAGAGATATACTCAGGCATACCAGTAGATACAGGCACTTTTTTGTTGTCAGTGTGAGATTCTGAAAGTTTAGTTTCTGGAGTGCTTGACATGCGCGGCCTCATTCGTCAAAACGGTGTATAATATTTCCTGCCATACTAACGGAAAGCACTAAATGACGCTAGCGCTAGTATGTTAATATTTTTGATATTGACACTATTTTATATGACCTCTTTTTTATTTTTATAATAAAGTCATAATTTCCACTTTATCACTTATTTGACTAGCCTCTTATTTATGAATTCGCTTAATAATAAAACTGATTTTTCTAATTTACTCTGTCCTCTAGAGACAAAAGTACTACTGCAGCGCCTCACAGAACTGATGCTTGATGTTAAATCTATCTCTATTAACTCATTACAGTTTTCCAAGTATAAACACTTAGAAATTTTAAAAAATGAATACCACCACTTATCTAACTCCGAAGCTATTGATGACACCTTACAATCAACCGAACACAGCGAGCAACTAGCTACCGAGTGTCTTATCCAATTATTTAATACCTTATTTTCTGATCAGAATGTAATATTGGTTCGTAGTAAAGGAGAGCCTGAATACTTTCCTGCACAAAATAATGAACCTGCTAGAATTGAGTTTGCTCATGGCTTTTTTGCCAGTGCATTGCATGAGCTACACACACCTCTTTATAGGTTGACATACTAGAAACCTCATAGTCTACAGTGTACATTCATAATGAGGAATACTAATATGCGACCTTCTCTTAAAGACCTATTCAATTCTGATGCTAAAGTAATTTACTTAAGTCGCTTTCAACTACAGAAAGTAGAATGGTCAAAAACTACTCAAGTTAATACGTATGTCTATCGTTTTAACGCTCTAAATAGCTCGAGTTATTTCTTTAAGATGCCTATTATCATTCAGTCAGATGGTCTTCCTTGGAAAGTAGGTAATCTATATCTATTATGGCAACTAGATACTCCATCTCTTTCAAACATGAAGACCTTATCCGCAAGAGCTATTCATTTAAAATACTTTCTTCAGTATTTAGAACATACTAACCAACATTTTTTAGACTTACCTACCCAGTATCAGCAAAGAGTTCCTCGCAAGTTTAGAGCTTTTCTACAGACTGTAATAGAGCAGCATGACTTTAATGCTGAGTATATTAATAACATTCTGTCGTCTATTGCTCATTTCTATAATTATATACAGTATCAATCTCTTGTATCTCCATCTGATATAGAAAATAAACCTTTCAGAGAAAGGAAGGTTTCCATACCTATTCATAATAATGCAGGACTATCTAGAAATATTAGTGTTATTACGAACGACCTTAAGTTAAAAAGCAGTAGGAAACCAATCCCATCACTAGGAAAACTAAGGGATGGCGGTAGTCTGCGTCCCTTAAGCACTCAGGAACAAGAAATAATTTTTAAGGCATTTGATGAAGACTGTACCTCAATAGAACTAGAGCTAATGATGAGAATAGCTCTTGGAACAGGAGCTAGACAACAAAGCGTATGCACCCTTTCTATAGCCTGTATTACATCAGCTCTAAACTATTTGGAACAACGCCCTGAGTCAGATCATGCGGTGATAAATACTGGTTATAGATATAAAACAGATTCAAAAGGTGGACGATTAAACCGCTTAATATTTCCACGTAATCTAATTTATCGTCTAGCTACATATATAGATTGCGAAAGAGCTGAAAACAGAAGGAAAAGTATAAACAGCTTTTATGCAGGTACTGAAGACAACTATATTTTCTTGACACGAACTGGAAATCCCTACTTAACTGCCGAAAGAGAGCTTATAGACCGTAATAATCCTAAACCAATTTGGAACACTGGTGCACCTGTCATGGTTCCGAAGAATGGCCAAGCCTTAAGGAATGAGCTGAATAGATTTATTGACAAGGTTCAAAAATTCGAACCTAACTTTAAAGACTTCTCATTCCATGATTTACGTGCGACATACGGAATGAACATCGTAAGAAACCTTAGGGCTAAAGGTTATCCCGACTCCAAAATATTTGACCATGTGAGACAAAGGTTAAATCATCGAAGTTTAACAACCACTGAGTCTTATCTAAAGTTTGACTCTGAAATTGAGAGCTTCAATGATATACAAAATACTTTTGGCATAACATTTGCTGGGGATTCAGATAATGTCTAACTCCTTTAGCGATAGACAGCTTATTGATATAAGCATTAAGCAAGTAGAAGAAATTACTCATCCTCAATACACAATAATTGTAGGCTCAAGAACTGACGGCGTTACTTTTAAAGTTGATATTGGAAGGATTTGCTACACTACTAGAGAAAACGACTCTGGTAATTTGCGTCATAAAACAAGGCGTTATATCACTGGACGAGTTGATAAATCAACATTATCTCTAGAGCGTATCAAATGGCTAAAAAGATATCTTATTGAGATTCTGCAAAAAGGTTGGAGAGATGAAACAGTACGAGGCAAACTGCATAATGTAAGGTACTTTTTCAATTTTTGCGATTTGGAAGGTTCTAAGCCAGTCACTTTAGAGGATTTAGTTTCGAATTATAAGTATTATCAAGTCACTCTTTATCAGCAAGGGCGTTCAAGTGGGAGGAAATCTATAAGCGCATCAAGCCTTTATGACAAACTTAGCACCGCAAGAGAGTTTATAAAAATATCATTTAGTCTGTCTGACATTGACATGCTTCATCTCATTCCAAAACATCGTTATGCAATTGGCGGTAGTAAGGAAAGGGATTCCTCCTTAGAAGATTTTAAGAAATTCTTACAAACGTGCATAACTTATTTTAACGACTTTTCCAATGCCATACTAAAAAATAGATACCCAATATCTGTCACCTTACCCAACTCTTTAGATAATGATTACTATTGGGACTCTACTTAC
>NZ_JBQSVL010000065.1:0-18746 GCF_052376215.1 Psychrobacter sp. AOP7-B1-24 | reverse complement strand
TATTTTTAGTATAAGTATTATTGATTTGTTTATCTTGTTGTACCGTTTGTCATAACAATTTTGCCGTTTGTCATAAAAACAGCACTTAAATATTACAGTTTTAATGCTGCTGTTCTAGACTATATTGTTTGTGGTAATCGATACATACAGTAAGTGATGTCTTACGCATCTTTTTATCACTAAAAAAGTCGTTGCTTACAGCTCATATCAAAATAACAGATTCGGTACTGTTGAAATTAATACTTTACAAATACGTTGTTTTTTAGAGGATTTAGAATGACTAAGGAGCTGACGATGCATAATGGACTAACAGGCAGTGAATTAACACGAGCTATGCTCGCACGAGGTGATAGCGAAATATGGTGTGCAGTTTGTGATGAAAGCGATGAGCAAGCAATGATGGATCATTGTGGCAATGATTTTACAGCATATATCGTATCATATAGTGACGGTTTTTTTTATTGTAGTGCTGGTACACCATGGCGATTTGCTGTGCCAATTAAGATATGCGCTGTCATGCAATATGAAATAGAGATGTAAATATCAGCCAATTTTCTATAAATTGGCTAAAATTTCAGCCTTGCTGAGTCTGCTTTTTGCAGTACTAAGCAAGGCTTTTTTATTTGAATTAGGGCGTGTTGAACATTCACAAATAGTCGCTGTCAGTGCCATGATCGAAAGATCAACACACCCTAAATAGATTGTATTTAAATAATCACTCGCACCAAATTTTTCTGCTCGTCAATCGCTTCAAAGCTAATCTCAACGGGCAAAAATTGCTCAATCAGCCATGCTTGGGTTTCGGTATGCTGACTGATAATTCGTGCAGTAAATTCGCCGCCACCAGATAATGCCAATGGTAATAGCAGCTGGTCGGATAAGTACTCGTCGACTAACGCATTGGTTTTAAAAAGATAGCGTTTGACCAAGCCTGCTAAGCGATTGCCCATCTTCTCCGCTGACGTGCGTTTTTCACCTAATAGGGTAAACATTTCTTGGTGAATCTGGTTGCCATACTGATGAGTAACCAGTGCGGAGCAAGTATTTCCTTCACCGATACCGTCTAGGTGATTGGTATTGCTGGTCATAAGCGTATCATCCACTCCGCTATCCATCAACGTAGCTGTAGCGCTGGCAAGCTCGCGTTTACCAATGTCATATTCTAAATTTAGGACACTGGCGACCAGTGCAATGTTTGTCAGCGTTCCGCGTTCGGTTAGCGTTAACGGCTGTGATCCAGCACGGCGCATAAATGGGGTAATGGTTGCCTTAATCACGCCGCCGCCAATGGGTGCAAACCCTGCTTGCGAGTATTCGATATCTACTTGCATACCTAATTTTGCCAGTGCAGGGACAAATGCGTGCTGTAAAAAGTCCGTGGTGGGCGCTAGAGGGTTGTGCGTACCACCTTTTATCGTGACGGTTGAGGCTGCTTGGATGTTGGTATTGGCAAAAAGTAGGGCAGGGAGTAGCGTTTGTAGTACAAGGTTGGTACTGCCAGCCGAACCAATATCAAAATGGTAATCACCAGATTGAATCGCATTAGGCGCAAAGCGAAACGATGAGCTGCCTAACGCTGCGCCTGTCACGGTGGCATTTGATATTTGCTGAGAGGCCTGCACGCACATCAGGTGTTGACGCATCAATCCAGACTTTGCTCGCCCAGCGCGAATATTGGTGATTTCAATCGGTATGCCTGTGAGCATTGATAAAGATAGTGCCGTACGGATAATTTGCCCACCACCTTCACCAGTGCGGCCGTCGATTTTTAGGGTTGCTGTGTTGGTATTTACAACAGCGCTGCTTGTCGCTTGGGCGCTGTGGTTAGGTGTAAAGCTCATCTTTATCTCTTTTGTTTTGGATTGACTATATAAAATAAAAGAGCCTAAAAAATACGCTATGACGCATATTTTTCGGGCCCTAATAATCTATCAAACTTTAATAGTTCAAGGTGAACCTTGAGATTTAGTTATCAATGATTAGCTGTTGAATTTCTTTGCTATTAGATCTTTGATAAACGCCACGACGGCGGCGCTGTGTTCAGAGTTTTTGATCTCATCTAATAGCTCAGACTTTGACATGCTTTGGTATCTTTGTATGTCTTCGCTACTGATATTTTTTGCGCTATCTATCAATGCAGATAGGCCGTTATCATCAGCGTTATCACCACCTGTTACGGCACCTAACATATCATTCATGTTTATCATTGGTATGTCCTCATAAAAGTAATTATCAAATATTTTAATATAAAAATGCTTGTAACTCTGTGCTGTAGTCACATGCTACGCACGCTTTATTTTACCGCATCTATATTCGTTTAGGGGTATTAACGTCAACATTTTTAGATAACGATTATGCGTATGGCAGATGACTGTGAACCAAAGCTGCCAGATGACTTACGACAAATGGCTTTAAAAATAAGATTGAAACCGACTGTCAGTGTCTGGTGATAAGGTCTAAATAGTGCTGTGTGATAAGTGACAGGTACGGGGCATGAATGGTAAAAAAGACGCTTGCCCGCAACGCCAAGTAGCCACTGCAGTATTTGTTCAACCCCCTGTTGTGGAGTGCGGGGTCTTAACACTCGCCCAGTCGGTTCCAAAAGGGTGGTCTATGCGCTCAAATCAAGCACATATAGTCGAATCACTCTTAAAGTGTTACGGCGTTAGACTCGCTTAGCCTACTACTGTAGTACTTGCGCTCGTCTGCCTTGTATCATTTTTAACATTGATTGACTATAGGAAATTCTAAAATTAGTGATTAAAAAAATCATTCTGCTAAGTCGATTTGCCAGTTATTGGCTTGAATCACAATATTGATTTGACGCAGTTTCATGGCAATATCGTCGGCTTGCTTTTGTAAACTGGCCACCGATACCATGACATTATATTTAATCTCACGATGGCTATAACGGTCTGTTTCGGTATGCGTGGCTGCTATGGCATCGACCAATAGCTTATGGCGCATCTCTAAGGTGTCGCGCTCTACCAACAGCGTTAGCATCGACTGACCTTTATCCGTCTTGGCAATTGCATTGGTACGGTGAATGCGTTCAATCAACGCCGTCAACTCAGTAATGAGCTGGCTGGCATCAATCATTAGCTCGTTTGGGTCCTCAGATGGCGTATCGCCTTCTTGTACTTTAATATTGGCGTTGATACGACCCTTAAGCTGAGCCAGCTTCTTTTGCATATCGCTACGGATAAGTAAGGCTTCTGCGAGTTTCATTTTGGTTTTCCTTAATCTTTCTATAATTGTTATAGTCAGTCCTAAATAAAAGAGATACAACCATGCGATACAGGTTATATTTTACTTGCTTGCTGTGCCTACGCAGACAGGGGCTGCGCAAAATAGAACCTGTATCGCTGTATTTATTTTATAGTGGATCGACTGTATTTATTCTATTGTGACGATACTGCTGATATGCATGTTTAATTTTATCGTAACGTGATAATTGGTCTTGAGTTAATGGTGCATGTTTGAGTTTGCGTAATAATTTTTTGTATAGATAGCCAGAGCGAAAGTAATAAGGTCGCAGCTCGATAAAGCAAATGGCAAACTCTCTAGCGTATACACCATTCGCGCTATCATGAGCGAGTAATTCTATAAGATCCTCTTCACCTTCAAAATTATCACTATGAAATACCAAGGCGCCATAGTTCTGATGAAAATTGGCACACGCGTTTTGCCATGACTCGTAACTTTGTTTATTATCATCTCGCTTAGCAAAAGTACTGCCAATCAAATGATGGAACCTTTGAATTTTTGCTTCGCTTTTTAAGATGTTTTTATGAATAGAGGTTAGTTTTTTCATAGCTTTCTAAATAACTGATTTTATCTCTATGATTGTCTTACCCTTTAACACAAACCACCTGCCGCAGTGTATGTACCACTTCTACCAAATCACTTTGTGCTTGCATCACGTCATCAATGTTTTTATAGGCCGCTGGAATCTCATCAATCACATCCGCGTCTTTTCGACATTCTACGCCCGCAGTCTGCGCAATTTGATCGGCGACTGTAAATACCTTTTTGGCCTCAGTACGTGACATGATACGACCTGCGCCATGCGAGCAAGAGCAAAACGATTCTTCGTTCCCTTTACCACGTACGATGAATGATTTGGCACCCATCGACCCCGGAATAATGCCGTATTCACCAACGCGGGCACGTACCGCGCCTTTGCGGGTCACAAATACTTCTTCGCCATAATGTTGCTCTTTTTCTACATAGTTATGATGACAGTTCACCGCTTTTACGGCAGCATCAAACGGCTTAGGTATGATGTGGCGTAGCGCTTTAATCGCTTTTTCCATCATGATCTCGCGGTTTTTAAAGGCAAAACGCTGCGCCCAACCAACCGCAAACCAATAGTCATCGAAATGCTCTGTACCCTCGGCAAAGTAGGCCAAATCTTTATCAGGCAAGTTGATAAACCACTTACGCATGTCCTCACGTGCCAGCTCAATAAAGTAGCGACCAATGGCATTACCCACACCGCGTGAGCCTGAGTGCAGCATGATCCAAACTTGATTGGTCTCATCAAGGCACACCTCGACGAAATGATTCCCCGTACCCAGCGTACCCAAATGGTTAAGGTTATTGGTGTTTTTTAGGCGAGGGTGCTTTTGAGTTATATAATTAAAGTCATCAACCAGCGTTCCCCAACCGTTCATGACGGTATCGTCAGGGTTTGCCCATGCACCGACATCACGGCGTGACCCGCGACCCCGCGTTTTACTACGACCATGCGGAATCGCTTTTTCCAGTTCGGTACGCAGGCCAAGCAAACTGTCTGGCAAATCGTTTGCGGTTAGGGTGGTTTGTACTGCCATCATTCCGCAGCCGATATCGACGCCAACGGCAGCCGGAATAATCGCTTCTTTAGTCGGCAATACCGTACCAATAGTCGCGCCAATACCGACATGCACATCGGGCATCACCGCAAGCCATTTATATACAAACGGCATTTTTGATGCTTTGATCAATTGGTCGTGCGCTTTTGGATCAACAGGCACGCCCTTGGTCCAAAGTCTGATAGGCGTTCCACCGTCTTGAATAATATTATGAGTAGTTGGTTGCATCGTACGTTCCTTAGTATTTGAAAAAAATTTTTTCTTAATTTATATAATGCTAAGGGCATGCCAAGTTTTTATAATATTTAAAATTTATATATAAGTATTTGATATTATTAATTAATTATAAAAAATAAAAGTGACTGTTAATATGAGATATAATTAAACTAATTTCTGAAAATATGATATTTTATAAAAATATAGAAAGTTAACTATAAAAGGTCGTCGTATATGGATAAGAGATATCAAGTATTTGTGAGTTCTACATTTGCAGACTTACAAGATGAGAGAAGCAATGTTATTCAAACACTTATGGAAATGGACTGTATACCAGCTGGTATGGAGTTGTTTCCTGCTCTAGATGAAGAGCAATTTGAATTCATTAAAAAAGTGATTGATGACAGTGATTATTACCTACTTATTATAGGCGGTAGATACGGTAGTCTGTCTGATGATGGAATTAGCTACACAGAAATGGAGTACGATTATGCCATCAGTAAAGGTATTAAAGTTATCGCATTAGTCCATGGTAGTCCTGAAAAGCTATCGGTTGAGAAGGTAGAGATGAATCCTGAAGCTCAAGATAAATTAGAAAAATTTAGGAATAAAGTGACAACAGGACGTCTAGTTAAATTTTGGAGTGATGCAAAAGAATTGTCAGGCCTAGTTGCGCTCAGTCTACCTAAAACAATTAAAACTTATCCAGCTGTAGGCTGGGTAAGAGGAAATGAAGCAACTGATAATACTGAATTATTAAAGCAACTGAATGACCTCAGACAAGAGAATAGTAAGCTTGAAAAACAGGTAGATCAGTTGCAAAAGAATAGGAGTGAACTATCAAATGTAGCTCAAGGTGATGATGAGGTTTCAATTTCCATAAAATGTAAGATACTAGAAGACGATCAAGAAAAAAATAAATCTTGGGAGCAAAAGGTAACTTGGAATAACTTGTTTAAATGTATTGGTCCAAAAATTCTTAAAAGACAGAATGAAAGTGTAGTTTTCAATACTTTAAGTAAATATATCTCTTCAAGAAAACATGAAAATTGCATTTCTTCAAAAATAGATTTTACTGATTTTGAGAAAGTAAAAATTCAATTCCTATCACTAGGCTATATTAATTTTACTGGTATCGGGGCTACTAGTTATTGGGAGATAACACCTAAAGGTCAAAGCTATTTACTTGAAATAATGTCAGTTAAACGTGAAGCTGTGGAAGCTAACAATGAATAAAACCGCCGTCATCGGCTTCCTTGGCACTACCTTAGACAATGGCTTTAATGACAAGCGTTGGCAACGATGGCGGCCAACCGTGAGCTTAGGTCTGCATGATGAGTTGTTGGTCGATGAGCTGCATATCTTGTATAGTAAGCGTGATAAGCGGCTGTTTAAAATTATTACCGATGATATTGCGCAGGTCAGCCCAAACACTACCGTGATTGGTCATCATGTGGCATTGACCAGTCCGTGGGATTTTGCCGACGTTTATGCTGAGCTGTATGACTTTGCCGCAGGATTTAACTTTCAGGATAGTACCGATTACTTACTGCATCTGACCACGGGTACACACGTGGCGCAGATTTGCTGGTTTTTATTGGTAGAGGCGGGATTTATCCCAGCTGATTTGATTCAAACCTCGCCTTGCCCAAGACCTGACCAAGCTGATCCGCAAGGGCGCTATCAAGTGATTGATTTGGATGTCTCACGCTATGATGGTTTGCGCGAGCGTTTTGAGGCAGAAAAGCAGCAACATTGGCAAACCTTGCAAGCCAATCTAGTCACCCAAAACGCCGCTTATAAAAAGCTCATCTCCGATATCGAAAAAGTCGCCACCCGATCAACTGCACCCATACTACTGATGGGCGCAACAGGGGCGGGCAAGTCGCAATTGGCAGGCCAAATCTACACGCTTAAAAAAGCCAAAGTCAGCAGTACACAAGGCAAAAACACGCTCGAACAATTCGTCGAGGTAAACTGTGCCACGCTGCGTGGTGACACCGCCATGAGTGTGCTATTTGGTCATGTCAAAGGTGCATTTACGGGCGCTGCGACGAGTCGCGATGGACTGCTAAAATCAGCCGATGGTGGGTTATTGTTTTTAGATGAAATCGGTGAGTTGGGGCTGGATGAGCAAGCGATGCTATTGACCGCACTGGAGGAGCAGCGCTTTTATCCGCTCGGTAGTGATACACCGATTAGCGTGTCGTTTCAACTAATGGCAGGCACCAATAAAGACTTGCGGCAAGCGGTCGCTAATGGCGAGTTTCGAGCGGATTTGTTTGCGCGTCTCAATACATGGACGTTCTTTTTACCATCACTCAAAGATAGGTTGGAAGATTTACCAGCCAATATCGATTACGAGCTAGCACGCTTGGGTAGCGAGCAACAACAGCAATATCGATTTACCCCAGAAGCACGGCAGTGTTATGAAAGCTTTGCAATGAGTCAGGATGCGACATGGCAAGGGAATTTTCGTGATTTGACCGCCAGTATGATTCGTTTGACTACACTTGCTGAGAGTAAAGTCATTCGCAATGATGATGTGCAAGCGGAGATTGAGCGATTAACGCATCTTTGGGAATTGCCTGACAGCTTGAATGGGTTAGGCAGCGATAATAAAGGCAATAACGCGAATAAAAATAGCCTAAGCGATATAAGTTCCAATACTACTTTAGATAATGAAACTATCGAGCAGGGTAGCCATAACATTTTACGTCAATATCTCGATGAAGAGATTCTGACAACTATTGATCCGTTTGATGTGGTGCAATTGGCATATGTGATTGAAGTTTGTATCAACCATAAGAACCAAGCAGCGGCGGGGCGTTATCTGTATGCAAATTCGCGCGATAAGCTTAAAAGCCCAAATGATAGCGATAGATTGCGTAAGTATCTGATGAAATTTGGGCTGAGGTTTGATGAGTTGGGGTAGATATTGTATTTAACCAATAAACGCAAATTAGGCAAATAAAGTATACTATTTAGTATGATTAAAAAGATAAGGCAGTATCATGAATGTTAAGCCAACCTCTGCACCGTATGGTTTTATACTGGGTGCATTTACGTTAATGGCAATGCCCGTCTGGGCGAGTAATGGTGATACGGTTGATTGTGAAAAGGCTTATTCGACCTACGCGATGGAGTACTGTGCCGCGCAAAAGAGAGAAGATGCTACTAAAAATATGCGTCGATATCTGATTGCCAGTTATTCTCAATACAGTAAAAACCCTGAGATTGTTGAGGCCATCAAAGCCTCTCAAAAAGCTTGGGAAAAATATGAATATAGTAATTGTGATGCGGTCTATACGTCATGGACGACAGGGTCAATTCGCGGCTTAATGTCTATTAACTGTAGTACCCGAATAACCAAACAACGCACGCATGAGTTGTGGCTGAATTATTTAACGTATATGGACAGTACGCCGCCAGTTTTGCCTGAGCCTTTATTAGATTGATTAGGGCTTGTCCTCAACTCCATCGATAGTCATCTAAAAAATAAAAGATATAGTTTTGGGAAGGAACAAATGGCGATACTATTAATAATTACCTTCTTAAGTTTTTTATCCTTAGTCGTCAGTTTGTTCATTAACGGATCTGGCGGACTATACACTCATTCTTATATCGAAAATAATGACTTATATAAAATTTCTGAATTACAGGGTTCAGGCGATAATGATCACATACTATTGATAATAGGTAGTCTGATTTTATTTATACTGATGATTGTAACTGTACTCGTGAGACCTGTTAGATATGAAAAAAAATTATATTTGTTTTTGATATATTTAACCTTAAGTTTATATATATTCACCTTGATGGAAACTTCTAATTTAATTGAAATCAGTTACTCAACGATATTTCTTGGAAAAAACTATACATATTTAATATGGGTATTAATTTATATCTTAATGTTCATGACTACAGCTTGCAAAGTGATTTTTCTAAAAAAAAGTGCTACTAGAACTACATAATAGACCTCTTGCTTAAGTCGTTGCTAGCTCTTATGGTTCCAAAAGTGAGACTTGACGATGAATGCCTGCTGTCCATCACTGTTTGGGAAGATATCATCTAGATATTTGGCATGGTAAATGTCAATATCTTCATTACAGCCTGTCAGGAGTAGACAAGTAACAATGAGGCTATAAAGGTGTTTTGGCATATGAATATAACTACTTGTTAGTAAAAATTATTCCTCACAGTTAAAGCATTGCCTATCGTCATCATACATTTGACATACAAGATAATCCAATCTAATCGCATCATATTCTGACTTTAAGTATTGATTGTCATAAGTGATATTTTTATCGTACTCTAAAAAGTTATATATTTTTTGATAGTTTACAGGTTCGATATTTTCTTTTGACCACTGTTCTATGTCACCACATGTCGGACGGTTCCAAAAGTGAGATTTGACGATGAATGTCTGCTGTCCATCACTGTTTGGGAAAATATCATCTAGATATTTGGCATGATAAATGTCAATATCTTTGTCACAGCCTGTCAGGAGTAGACAAATGACAATGAGGCTATAAAGGTGTTTTGACATTGCAACTCTTCAGGATTATTGTTTTTTATGATAATAAAAAGGGTGTAAACAAAGACCTTTTACTAATGGCGTAACGATGGTTTTGTTATTGGGATACACTTCTATTTGAAACCTACAGTAAGCTGCTTATCCTATATAGTCTGGTGTTTTCGTAAAAGTCACACCATCTAGATCGTATATATTTTCATCTGTAAGATAGTCCCCGAAATATGAATAATCTATGCCAAGATAAATATCAGTACCCAGGAAAAGAGAATTTTTGTTAGCTTAAAAGTCATAGCCTTCAACCACTGGCGTGTCTATCGAGAAGTCAATTTGGTAATTATGAGTGGCATCTTTTTCATTAATAATGCCATTACCGTCACTGTCGGACTGGGTAATAAAATAGTAACGCGCAACTTGTGGCATCCACTTAGTCGATTGTACATACTCATTATCAGGATGCAGTTTGGTCAGTTGCTTACCCATATTGTCACTCATGTATAACGCTTGTTGACGCATGATATTTTTGTCTTCTTCGTCAGGCTGATTGGGCGTTTCAGAGACATGGTAAATGATATGATTGAAAGGGGTATTGATAGTCACTTTTTCGGTATCTCTAGGAGCATCTTGCTCTGCATAAGGACTGGCTTCATGATCTATGTCAGCTGACATTTCATTGTCATATGCAAGTGCTTCATCTTGTAAGATATCTTTAGCTGCAATGAATTTGTATTGCGTGGTATATGGTAGGAATATCTGATTGATGATGAAGTTGTCATCGGGCATTAGTCTTTGCGTGTTACCTGTCGCTATCTCTTCAAACACAAAGTTACTGGCATGCGTGTTATATCGATAAGTGCTTTGTCGCTCAAATATAGGATAGACCATTTCTCCTTTTCTATATTTAATACTGCTCAAGCCTGCTTCTTGGTCTTCTATATCAATCGGCGTAATAGGGTGCAATAGTGCGGGCGTACCATTGATATATTGTGGGAACTGTATGCTAGTAGAATCCTGTATAGCTGTGTCTGCTGCTGCGTTTTCTCCATCGGCTGTTTGGCTGGTATTATCGGCCTGATTATTAGCAGCGTCCTGAGTATCTGTCTGCTGGCAAGCGCTAAGCGTTAGGGCACACAGTAAGCCAATACCTAAATTAATTCCCAGTTTTGAACGTAAACCAAAATCTAAATAAGAGGTTTGTCCATTTTGACTTTTATTATGGTGTCTCATCAGTAATCCTAATTAACTTTTGTTTTGTAATTAGTCTTTATGATATACAGATATAACGAATTTTCAATCAAGTTAAATGGAAAGTACGTGGAATAGTCTGATGTTTGTTATCCGTTATGATACTTTTAAAGATAATGTCATCACTGAATGATTTTCTATGGAACTACATAGTTTTTTATGGAGCTAGAATATGCACTTGCTTACGTCAACGATTTGTATTTCTCTAGCTGTCTTATTAACTGCTTGCAACCCGTTAAATCGAGAGGATGGAGCAGTCGTAGATAGTTCGACTGCCACAATAGGTATTACCGAAAGGGCAGCATTTGAATTATTAATAGTGGCTTTAGAACAGCGTCCGAACGCAGATTTGGATTGTTTACAGTTTCTCCCTGAGAGTAACAATGACGACGCCATAGCGAGCAGTTGGGAGTTTGCCGCTATTGAAGTTCATGATGACACCTGTGGTGGCGATCCTTACGTGGGTCATGTCCGTGATCGCTATAAGGTTAGTGCAGACGATTCGGTGATGATCTATGATCCTAGAGACGCTGAATACAAACCGTTTTAATTCCCACCACCAATCCGCTCCGCCAATACCTGTAACTTTGGCACTATCATCGCGGCATAGTCATCCGCTTCCCAGTTGGCACTTGGCACACTGGCATTGAGCGAGTAGGTATATTGCCCAGTTGCGACATCAAACACGCCAATGGCTACCGCCAATATGTCAGTAGAAAAATCTCCATCAGATACCGTATAGCTATACTTCTCATAATGCTCTGCCGCGCTGGCTAGGGCAGTTTGTGCATGGTTATAATCCTCGATAGACAACTGTTCTTGTAAATTGCTACGAATCACAGCCTGTCTTGCTTGTGAGCTTGCCGCATAAAAAGCACGTCCGATGGCTGTGCGTGCTACTGGAACGGCTGAACCAACCTGTAAATTTACCGATAGACGAGCAGGACTACGGCAGCAGGCGTGATAGCGCATCTCTCCTTCGACTTCGGTCGCCAAATTCACTGATACTTCGTTTTCACTAGCGAATTGCCGCAGTAAAGGCTCAGCCGCTGCGACCATGTCGTGACGACTCCACGCGGTAGCACTCAATCGAACAGTACTACTGCCCAATTGATACTGTCCATGCTCAGTGACACGTAAAAACCCAAGCGTGGTTAGGGTATGAATCAGGCGAGTGATGGTTGCTTTTGGTAGCGCTGTCATCTGACACAACTGCTGATGGGTGAGCCTATCATCATGTTCAAATGCTGCGAGTAGCGTCAGCCCACGACCCAATGCTGTAACAAACTGCCGATCATTATCTTCCTTGCTTTGTTCAATTGTGGTCGTCATACGATCCAATAATGGTATGGCTGTCGATAAGGATTTTGTCATTTTATACTCATATTTTTTGGATAAAGGTTTACAGCGCAGCGAAAGTTTGCTTAAATGGTTTTAACTTATGAAACTAAGTTTCGCACAGCGGAATTATGAAGTCAATAGCCTATTAATCCAAACCATTTATTAATCACCATTCATCGGTCAGGATGACTGATATCAAGGAGCTCCACATGGCAACATCTACTCGTCCAAGTTTTGATTGGGAAGACCCATTTTTATTACGTGACCAGCTCACTGACGAAGAACGCATGGTGACGGATAGTGCCCGCCAGTTTTTCCAAAATGAGCTGATGCCTGGCATTTTAGAGGCCAACCGTAACGAGAATTTTGATCGCAATATCATGCGTCAAATGGGTGAGATGGGTCTACTGGGTGTGACGATCGAAGGCTATGGCTGTGCTGGTTTATCGAGTGTTGCCTATGGTCTGATTGCTAAGGAAGTAGAAGCTGTTGATTCGGGCTACCGCTCAGCGATGAGTGTGCAGTCAAGTTTGGTTATGCATCCTATTTGGGCGTATGGCACAGAAGAGCAAAGAGAGCGTTATTTACCAAAGCTTGCGACAGGTGAGTATGTTGGCTGTTTTGGTTTGACTGAGCCAGATTCAGGTTCTGATCCTTCGTCAATGTCGACGCGTGCGCGCGCTGTGGATGGCGGTTATGAGCTGACGGGCAATAAAATGTGGATTACCAACAGCCCTATCGCTGATGTGTTTGTCGTTTGGGCAAAAGACGATGCTGGTGAGATTCGTGGTTTTGTTTTAGACAAAGGCATGAAAGGCTTGTCAGCACCGAAAATCGAAGGCAAGTTCTCATTACGTGCGTCAGTCACAGGTGAGATTGTGATGGACAAAGTGTTCGTTCCTGAAGCCAATGCTTTCCCAGATATCCGTGGTTTAAAAGGCCCATTTGGCTGCTTAAATAAAGCGCGTTATGGTATCGCATGGGGCGCGATGGGTGCGGCTGAATTCTGCTGGAAAGCCGCTCGTCAGTACACGTTAGATCGTAAGCAGTTTGGTCGTCCGCTCGCCGCGACGCAGCTGGTACAGTTGAAGCTTGCTAATATGCAGACTGAAATCACCTTAGGTTTGCAAGCCGCGTTACGTGTGGGTCGTCTGATGGATGAAGACAACGCAGCGCCTGAGATGATTTCACTCATTAAGCGTAATAACTGCGGTAAAGCACTGGATATCGCACGTATTTCTCGTGACATGCATGGCGGTAATGGCATCTCTGATGAATTCCATGTTATTCGTCACGTCATGAACTTGGAAGCGGTCAACACTTATGAAGGCACACATGATATCCATGCGCTTATCTTAGGTCGTGCGCAGACGGGCATTCAAGCGTTCTTTTAAGCGTTTTATAGTCAAGTCTATATAAATCCGCTACATCGTCATCCTCGCTAAGCATACTAATGTATAACTTGCACTCGGTTTCCTTGTATCGAAATTATATTGAACTGACTATAGCTAAAAGTGTTTGGTGCAACTGTATTCTATGACGTACGTGACTGCTTGGCTTTTTACGAAGCATATATAAGCAGTAACGTACGTTTTTTAGTTGTTATTCATGATTTAACTGCTTATTAATTACATCATGAATAACAATTTCATTACCAAAAAATTCGCCACACAATAAGGGATTATTATGACTGTCGATAGCAATAGCGATAACAGCAATAACAGCAATGAATTGGCAAAAGGTGCATTGCACGGTATCAAAGTTCTTGATCTATCGAGAGTGCTGGCTGGCCCTTCTTGTACCCAAGTGCTTGCTGATCTTGGTGCAGAAGTCATCAAGGTTGAGCGTCCGCATATCGGTGATGAAACGCGTCATTGGGCACCGCCAATATTTAGCGATGATACGTCCGCTTATTATGCGACAATTAACCGCAATAAAAAATCGCTCACGGTAGATATCACCAAGCCTGCAGGACAAGACATTATTAAAAAACTGGCCGCTGATAGTGATATCTTGGTAGAAAACTTTAAAGTGGGTGGGCTGAAAAAATACGGCTTGGATTATGACAGTCTAAAACAACATAATCCGCGACTGATTTATGCGTCATTGACAGGGTTTGGTCAGACAGGGCCAGATGCTGCGCGCCCTGGTTACGATTATATTATTCAAGGGTTGTCAGGGCTGATGAGCATTACAGGGCCAAGTGATGGAGAACCGCATAAGGTTGGTGTCGCAGTGGTCGATTTGTTTGCAGGGTTGCAGCTGACGATTGGTATACAAGCAGCACTGTTGGCACGTCAAAATACTGGACTTGGACAACACGTCGATGTGGCATTGCTTGATAGTGCACTTGCCATGCTGGCCAATGTCGGCATGAACCATTTGGCATCGGGTAAAGTCCCGCCCAGACTGGGTAATCAGCACCCCAATATCGTACCTTATCAAGTATTCGCAGGTCAGGGCGAGCAGCACTTTATCTTAGCCTGTGGTAATGACAGTCAGTTTGCCAAACTGTGTGACGTGCTTGCAGTTAATTGGCATACCGATGATCGCTTTACGACCAATCCAGCACGTGTGACCAATCGTGTGCTGCTATGTAATGAGCTGAGCAAAAAATTTGCCGCGCAACCACGCATTTATTGGTTGGAGGTTTTAGATCAAGCAGGTATTCCATGCGGTGCGATTCATAATGTCGCTGAAGCCTTAGCCATGCCGCAAGCGTTGGCACGTGAGATGATCGTTAATTTCACGGACCAAGGCAGTCCGGTAAGAGCACTTGGTAGCCCAATTAAATTATCTGCATCACCCGTCACTTATCGTACGCCGCCACCAAGATTAAGCGCGCATACTGATAGCACGCTGGCAAATTTAGGCTATGATAAGGCTACGATAGCCAAGCTAAAAGCCGATGGGATTGTTTAGTCACTCTAAGTGTCTATTTTTAACAATAAAATGGCAAAAAATAGTCTTGTCTCCTTCTGTTAGTATTGGCGCAGTTTTAGTTATTAGCAGTGTTTATTTGTGAATGTTCAACACGCTTTAATATCAGTAATACCAAACACTGAAAATAAAATAGAATGTTTCAAACATGATGGTGTCCAACAAAGGAGTGTTAAATATGAAAATCTATAGTCATGAAAATTTAAGCCTGCATAGACCGCTGCCATATTTTTCTTATGGAAAAATGCATGAGCCGTTAGAGATACCAGAGCGTATGGTTGAGTTTTTAAAAGCGCCAGCAGCGTTAGGTTTAGAAGTGACGACAGCTACCGATGTCGGCATTGGACCGGTACTGGCAGTTCATGATTTTGGTTATGTTGAGTTTCTTAAGCATGGCTATGACGATTGGATGGCAGTTGAGGAAGATTTGGGCGCGCAGGTTCAAACAGGTATTTTTGTACCTTATGACAATCCTGGTATCGGTATCATGGCAAAAGCGTCAAAGTATCAGGCAGATGACTGCGCACCCATCAGCGAGCATTCTTGGACCTCTATTTACTGGTCGGCACAGACTGCACTCAATGCGGCTGAAACACTGTTAAATGACAATGCGTCAGATACCGTTCGTGATGAAAATCATATACAGCTTTGCTTTTCACGGCCGCCGGGTCATCATGCTCGCAAAAGCGCTGCGGGTGGGTTTTGTTATTTGAATAACGCCGCCATCATTGCTGAACATCTACGCCAGAAATATGCAAAAATCGCCATCGTAGATACTGATATGCATCATGGGCAAGGTATCCAAGAGATATTTTACGACCGTAAAGATGTGCTCTATACCTCGGTCCATGGAGATCCTGTTAACTTCTACCCAGCAGTGACAGGGCATGCATTTGAAAAAGGCGTCGGCGAGGGCGAAGGCTACAATATCAATTTTCCGATGCCACATGGTACCGACGAAGCTGGATTTTTTGAGTATGTTGATAAGTCTATTGAGGCAATGACACTATTTGACCCTGATGTTATCGTTCATGTCTTGGGGTTTGATGTTTATGAGAACGATCCAGAAGCGAAATGTGCCGTGAGTACCGAAGGCTTCAAGGTATTGGCACAAAAAATGAAAGCGCTAAACAAGCCGTTGATTGTCTTAGTTGAAGGTGGCTATTATATTCAAAAGCTCAATGATAATCTGCAATCCTTTTTATCGGGGCTTATTGCAGAGTAGCGCTGACATAGCTGAAAACGCAGTCGTAATGGAGAGCAAGAAAATTGGTTGCAGGGTTTTGGAAGCGAAACTCTGTATCCATATTTTATGAGTAAGCAATAAATCTGAATGTTCAACACAACTTAATGTTTTAGTTGGTTTTTTATTCCCACATAATAGGTTTTACACTGCCATTTGTGCAAGTGAAAGCCACATATGAGTAACCATCAGGAAATCCATTATCTCTTCTAAACTTCATAATGCCACCCTGCTGATTAGTAATAACCTTGCTTTGACAATCCGTGACTTTATTCAGTAAATATGCTTTTCCATCCTTGCACATATAGTCAGTGGTTCCTTTTGGTAAATCATTATCCTGCCAAAACCTATCAGCTGCTGACGGTTTATCACTTGTGCTTAAGCGAAACCCCTGACAGTCTCCCACTGTTCCCTGATCGTTTGACAGATATTCTGTTCTATCTCCTGATAAATAGTCACTATTCCAGTTTTGAAGGGTACCGCAGGCAGTGAGAGAGAGAAGGCAGACACCAGCTAAGATAGTATTGAGAATTTTCATAATATTACTCCTGTTGATTAGCCTTGAATGAGGTAGCGGAAAATTTTTCTTATTGTCCGTAGAGATAACAACAGGCGTTGAACGATTCAGCAACTATTTAAAGCAGCATTTGCAGCCGCGTTCATCAAGATAAGCTATTTATTGGTATAATCTACAGGAACCACGTTACTACCTTGACAGTTAAACATGGTGTACCAAACCATTTCACCATCTTCATATCTGGGAAAATCATTGTTGAGCTTGAACTGCGTAATGCCACCCGGCTGTTTGGCGATGAGGTTGCCTTGACAGTCAGTGACTTTGCTAGGTAAGTATGCTTTGCCGTCTTTGCAAACAAAGTCAGTGGTCCCTTTTGGTAGGTTGTTAGTTTTCCAAAAAGTATCAGCTGCTGACACAGTATTAGGGTTCGTGAGTATGAAGTTTCCTTGACAGTCTCCCACTAGCCCCTGATCGTCTGATAGATATTCTCCTCCTCCTGATAAATAACTACTATTCCAGTTTTGAAGATTGCCGCAGGCCGTGATAGAGAATAGGCAAACACCTGCTAGGATAGTGTTGATGATTTTCATAATGTTGCTCCTGTTAATTAACCGTGAATGAGGTGTCGGGAAGACAGATTTTTATTATTGTTCTTAGGGATAACAGCAGGCGTTGAATGATTAAGTAAGCATTTAAAGTAGCTTTCATCAAGATAAACTACTTATTAGTATGATCTACAGGAACAACTTTACTGCCTTGACAGTTAAATATGGTGTACCAAACCATTTCACCATCTTCATATCTGGGGAAATCATTGTTGAGTTTGAACTGCGCAATACCGCCTGATTGTTTGGCGATGAGGTTGCCTTGACAGTCCGTGACCTTACTAGGTAAGTAGGCTTTGCCATCTTTACAGACAAAATTAGCCGTTCCTTTAGGTAAGTTATTAGCTTGCCAGAATCGATTAGCTGCTGACTCAGAATTATGCTTCGTGCTTATGAGGTCCCCATAACAGCTTAATACCATTCCCTGATCGTCTGATAGATATTCTCCACCTGATAAATAGTCACTATTCCAGTTTTGAAGATTGCCGCAGGCGGTGAGAGAGAGTAGGCAAACACCTGCTAAGATAGTATTGATCATTGTCATAATGTTACTCCTGTTGATTAACCTTGAATGACGTAGCGATAGTATTATCTATATTTACGATAATCATATAAGTAGAATCAACTAAACCGTAGCTAACTATTAGGATTAAGCATTCAATCGTTTATTGTAAGCTGCTTAAAGGAACAGGAGTAACAGTGCCATTATTGCAAGTAAACCTCATATTTCCATTATTCAAATTATACTTTGCTCTAAATCCTTCAACGCCACCAGATTGCTTAGCAATGAGATTGCCTTGACAGTCCGTGACCTTGCTAGGTAAGTAAGCTTTGCCGTCTTTACAGACAAAATTAGTATTTCCTTTAGATAAGTTATTATCTTGCCAAAACCTTTCGGCTTCTGAACTAGGTTCGCCAGTAAGACTTAAGTGATTTCCTCTACAATCTCTAATTAGTCCTTGATCATCTGATAGATATTCTGTTCCTCCTGATAAATAGTCACTATTCCAGTTTTGAAGAGTACCGCAGGCGGTGAGAGAGAGTAGGCAGACACCAGCTAAGATAGTATTGAGAATTTTCATAATGTTATTCCTGTTGGTTAACCTTGAATGAGGTAGCGGAATTTTTTCTTATTGTTCGTATAGATAACAACAGGCGTTGAACGATTCAGTAACTATTTAAAGCAGCGCTCATCAAGATAGACTACTTTTCATTAGAATTTACAGGAATAAAATTACCGCCTTATATC